>JAHLWJ010000077.1 GCA_019057975.1 Promethearchaeota archaeon
AAGCTTGAAAATCGAGTTCTAAAAACTTCGATGAAAGTAAAAAAGGAAAAGAGTGTAAACTTCTCTTATATAAAAGATTCATAAGAGAGATAATAAAAGAAAAAGTTCTCAGAATCGATTACTCTAAGCTCTCAGAAGAAAAAAGAAAGCGATTAATCAAATTTCTATACGAAAATAAAATCGACTTCATTGAAAAATACCACCAAATTTGGGCCTACCGTAAATATATTCTTGAACTCAATGCTTCTTATTTGCCTTAAATTAATTCATTGTAATTGTGATTAAAAGAAACCATGAAAACTAATCTTTACTTCTTCGAAAACAATGATAGTACTTCCCCTGGATGTAATTTCCATTAATAAATCTTTCTGATACCATCCATCGGAAAATTGCGATATGTCGTAGCCTTAACCTTTCTGGTATATCTTTTTGCATCTCCTTAATTAAATAATCGAAAGTATATGCCCAATCTCCATTTCTGCTCAAAAAAACTCGCACCTCTTCCATAATACGATTGAAATCTGAGAGAATAATTTGGGATAGAAGTTCCCTGTCTACAGGCACGTGTTGATGTGGATCATAATGCCTATAAAATTCTTCGGCAGTAATTCTGTTGTCTAACAGAGCGGGTTTTATATCAAAATCATCAAATTCCATCAAACATCACCTTGCAATATTTTTAATATAATTTTGTCGGAATAAATTTTGTTTGATTAGTTTTAAAATCAAAGCTTATAAAGAAAAATTGTGAGAAGAGGCTAATTTACTGGCAAACTTTAAGACTTGTTTAACTACTACTTTCGCGCATTCTACTACCGTTGAGTGAAGAGAAATTTTCGATACAATCTTTCGGGAATCTATGAGAAAATGTTTTAAAGTTTTTTTTTGATCCCACTTGGGATCAATTTATATATAATAAATGAAAAATACCCCCATAAATTGATTTTTATTTCGATTTCGCGCGTCTAAACCCTAAAAATAGCAATTTTTTACATTAGCACAAAAATACCACATAAAATTGTGAACAAAAAACCCCCTCTTAAAATGAAAGTAGAAGGTGTGTAATTACCAATTTGACAAGTCTCAAATTTTATCCATAAATCACTCTGAAACTACATTTTTTGCTTAAATATACCTACAATATTTAATGTTTAAACGCAAAAATTGAGGTGATTTTTAACGTGAGATTTCATAAGATATTTAGAATTAAGATTGAAAAGCTAAGATATATACGCAAGAATCGATTGTTTGAAGAAATTAAAGCTATTATTTTTAACTTACTTAGATATCTTGTAATATACTATGAAGCAGAAGATGAAGGGACAACTATTTTTACATTAGGGACAATAACAGGATTAGATGTAAATATCTTAGAATTCGTTATTTCTGACTTAATTGTAGAGAAAAGAGTATACGAGTCCAAATTACATGAATATCGAAGTTATTAATTTATCAAGAGTAAAATTGAGAATCGAAAAAGGGATATTTTTCAGCGTAATTTAAAATCCCCTTTTCGCTAATAGAAGTTCTGGGCACAATAGGCATTCGGGTTGCCTCATCGTAAAGTAACAAAACCTCTCCTACAACATTCACTTTTATTTTTCACCATCACTTTTAATTTTGTTAAATTACAAATCCTCTTAGAATATTTAGACAAAAAATAAACTTAAAGACACACACATCACAAAAATCAAGAGCTTAAAAAATCTATATTGATTTCTAATTGGGTAAAAATGAAACCCACATAAACCTTACGAGCCATTAAAATCGTGAAACCCAGTTTAAATATGCGCACAAAAAAATCAAAAAAACCCAAGTTGCTAACTATTATATACTCGTTACATAGGTGCCTTAGGAGCGAAATCTTTCAAGATCTCGTTCACAGCGTCTGGAGATACTCTCAAGATCTCGTTCACGGCGTCTGCAGTCCCTCCTCTAAATATACAACGAAAATGAAAACAAATGTAATGCGTATTATCTTTTGTCCATAAAAGAAAGTGATCAAAACAGGAAGGCTTTTCAATTATCGTTTCACACAGAGCACACTTCAACAGATTTTTTTTAAAATAATCCTCGGCGGGGCGGTAATTTGACAAGTCCCGAATTAATTTCCAAATGTCCGAATTAAATAAGTCGTATATATCTGCATGATCAACCTCTTGGATTTTATCGCCTTTAATTAATAATTGTTTCATAATTTTTGTCTAATATTATTTTTGAAAGTATCGTATTTAAGTCTATTGAAACCGAAATATGTGTTTCTAAATGCCCTAATTGAAGTAATTATAAAAATCACCATCTTACTTAAATCGTACTTGAAATACGGTCTAAAGAAAAGTATAAAAATTACACTAATTTTGAGTCACTTCACATTCGCAAAATGTGATTACAGCACGATTCTCGCTTTTTCATCATGTTTCTTAATCAATGATAAATTTCAAGTATCTTTTAAACAACATCTTCTTTCAATATATTACAATTCAATTATTTTTAGTTTCTGCCTGATTAATTTTCTCTTTAAAATTTTCATAAACTCAGTGTTAATCTTCATAGAAGTTACAAGTCAAATAGAGAGGATGTCTAAGGATGTTCAGATTTTAAGTAACTGTTAATCTAAAAAAAGTATAAAAATATGTTAGTTACCATTCTGTTTTTGTTCTTGTAATATTCTCTTAATCTCATTTCTGATTAATTCATTTAAGTATTGGCTCACATTAGAATATCCAAGCTTTTTTTTTTCTTCTATATATTTTTTAATTACCTTATAAAATTCATATGGTATTTTCAAGTCGTATTTTCGAGGCTCTTGTTTAGCTTCGGACTCCTTTTTTGCCATTCTTAATAACACTCAATTAGAATTTTTATGTTTTTATCAATATCAAAAGGATCTATTAAATTATATGAATATCTTCTTAGATAACATTACTAACATTATTTTTTATTTAAAATTATTTGGATCAAATTAAAAAAAACTATTTGATTTAGTTAATTATAATACAAAGAGACAGCTTAAAAACTTTAATGATGATGTTTACATACTTCATTCTTACATCCGTATTGATTTCTATTCGCTATTAAATGGAGTGTTTTATGATTTCGCAATTGCACTTAGCAATAATAATTTTATTAATCAACTTTTAGGCAGGTTTTCGAAAATCAACTTGAAGACTTTCATCTTTTTTAAAGTTCAATTCTTTTACGAGCTTTTTGGGAATAGAAACACCAAATGAACTTCCAAACTTTCTTATTTTCCGTAAAAGAACAAAAGAAGCCCTTCCTTTATATTCTCTGAATATCTCAATTTCAATTAAATCTTTCCATTTTAATCGTAATGTATCTAAAACATCTTGTTTTATTGAAAAACCTAATACATCACTTGAATCTACTGAAAGAAAAACTATATCCTTCATTTTATATTTATTTTTTATTTTTATATCTTAATTTTAATTTATTCTACTATTATTTATTTTTTCCTATCTACTATTGATTAATTTATTATGTTTCAATATTTCTTCTATTTTATTAACGGAGAATTATCTGTTTTATTATAATCTTTTCTTTTAAAATACTATTAAAAATATAACTAAGAATATTATAAAATCATTTATTTCGATTAATTGCTATTATTTATCATATTGTTCACAACATATACTGCTTTTTCTATAGAAAAAACTTATTTTTTCTTACAAATACTAAGAAAAAATATATAATCTTAAATAATAAATAGACCATTTTTTGTTTAAGATTAAAAAAATTATTAATGAAATAATTCTATAAGCTTCAAAAAAGGAGGATATGAAATTTCAGATAAGAAAAGGAGTAAATTATGACGATAAAACCAAACGAAATTGAAGATTCTAATGTTTTACTAACGATAGAAAATAAAAAAAGATATAAACTGCGTTTAAACGAAGATATGATAGCAAAAGTTAGAGCATTTTGCGAATCCTTTCACGTCGAACTAAATAAATTCATTGTAAACACAGTTGGTTACTTTTTATTCGAAATTGAAGATGATATAGGATCTACAGGATTTGATCTGATAGGAGGGTACTATAATGTATCGAAATTGGTTGGCGTCCAATCAAGTAACAATTCTAGTGAAGTGAACGAGAAAATTAGCGAAATTGAAGCCGAAATTCCTCTTTTAATCTCAGAGGCAATTGATTATGTATGTGACGAAATTTCATTAACACCTGAAGAATTTATAGAAGATACCATAAATTGGGCAATAATCGACTTAATAGATCGCATTAAAAAGGATAATTACGATTTCCTTGACAAGTATAAAGACTTTTCAAAAATAACTGAATCGATCAAATCTATAAAAAAAACCTACTATAGAAAATAATAAAAAAAAGGTGGTAAAATGGTAGAAAATAGCATAAAAGAGATTGGTAGAATTATGACCAACTCGTATTACGAATATCAAAAAATCAGGATGGCATCTATGAATCGTATGAGAGATGTCATTAGAAAGAAATTGGAAGGAATTGCCTTTGACGAAGTAGAGGTTAAAAAAGAAGGGAAAGATTTTAAAAAAAGATATACGGACGAAACTCTGTTCGATAAGTTATTAAAAATACAGACAGAAGGCAAAATTTCTAAAGACGAATATAAATACATATTAAAATGCTGGGAGATGATGGGAGAGAGCAAAAGATTGGAAATGAAGTATCAAAAAGGCATGTCGAAATATATCTCTGGAGAGCCGATATATACTGAATTTTTAACCAAAATAAAAGGCATAGGTAAAGTTCTTTCGGCAAATTTAATAAAAGAGTTTGGAGATTCGATTTGGGATGATTTATTAAAAATTGCATTTAAAGATATAGAAAGAAATAAATATAAAGGAAAAAAAGGATTTGATAATGCAGTTCAAGCTTTAAAAGATTTTGAAAAGAGTTCGGGAAGAAAACCGATATCAAAAGATATAGGTATGAAAAACATTCAAAATGCTATTTGTCGTGGAGTTTGGAAGGAATTTGGAGTAAATTTTTGGAATGATCTATTTAAAATTTCTTTTGGAGTTGAAAATGTAAGGAAAAGTAAATATCGTGGAAAAGTTGGTTTAGACAATGCTAGTCAGGAATTAAGAGAATTCAAAATCCAAAATAAAAGAAATCCAACTACAAAGGATCCTGAAATGTCAGCAATATATGCAGCAATTTATCGTGGAGTCTGGAAAGAGTTTGAAATACACACATGGATGGATTTATTTAACTATACTTTTAAAAGGGATGATTAAATAGGCTTATGATGTATATTAAAATAATCTATCTATTTATAAATTGGTTTAGAATTATTAGAAGAGGGTGATGATACAGAGGCTACTGAACCGCTAATCAACACCTTATCTTCAGGAGAAGAAAGAGATATTGAAATTATTGAGATAATATCCACAGTCGCTTTTTATGAAAATTTAGTGAAATTTTTATAAAATAACATTAATGAAGAATTGTGGCAAAAAAGAATGTGGGAGATATAAAGGAAATCTCTCCCAAGGAAATAATGGATCGCCTACTATCAGGTCAGATGATAAGTGAGACCTCAGCATATCAAATAATTTGGAAAGGATATTTACATAACTTAAACTTAGAAGACTTATTAGTTGTTTTTGACTATTTTGAGAACCATTACCCTCACTTGCTAGGTTATATTATAAACAATATTATTTTCTCAGCCTTGTCGAGGAATTCTAAGAATCCTTCTTTTATTAAATAAGTCATAACTGGTCTATACCCACTACTAAATCTCTCGGCAATTTCATCCTTAAAGACTTTATTGGCTATGGGATCTCCGGTAACTTTGAATAAATAAAAAATTCATTCGTTTGGTTAATTGTTGTGTAAACAATACCAATGTAATCAGGTTTATATCTTTCAGAATCTATTTCTTTCTTAAAAATGTATTCATTTTTGACTTGTATTTCGATATCTTCACGGAATCTAAGAATAATATGTCTTTCTCCAAAGTTTCGATATTTAAATAACACTAATTCTTTAATGTTAATTACATTTGAAAAATTATTTACAATTTTTAAACATATGATAATATTTGTGTTAGTTCCCTCTTCTATAGAGGGTGAAAGTGGTAGAATAGGAATTTGCTTTTCTAAATTTAAGTTTAAACCATAGGAGTCAAGAAAAAAGTGATCGATATCTTGAATAAATTGAATACTCTGATTATATTCTCCAATTGGAATTTCACTATAGTCTAACATATATGATCCGCAAAAATATAAATGAAATTTATAACCCTTCGGAAAGGTTATTTTTAAATTGAGAATTTCTGGACGATTTACTCTCATATTAGGATCACTAAACCTATATGTTAAAATATTATATTCCTTAAGGAGGTCAAAATTTGAGTTCAGAATAGTAATCTCAATATCAAATTCAAATAAATTTCTTATAAATTCAACGATATTATATTCTACAATTTTAAGTTTCTTCTCTTTTTCAACTACCAATTTTGTATCAATAGTATCTAATAAATTGGTAATGGTAATATCATGTTTATTCTCAAAAATATAATGATTTTCATTTCCACCAAGCGTTGTATATTGTTGAATAGCATTAGCATAGCTAATACTAATCGTATCACCATTTCCAAATGATTTAAAGAATGATTCCGAAAAGTCTATTGCTGAATTATCATTTACACAAATTGTTGTCCCAATGACACAATCTATAAATTTGGATACTTCTGTAGCGATAGATTTTGACTCACAAATGTTGAAAATAATGATTTTTATAAAATCAGAGTAATTTTTGAGAGTGTTTATTGTATCGATCTGTTTTTCAGGAATGAAATATGCAGTATCATCAGTAAATAAGGGTCCCTCTCCATCTTCTCCATGACCTGAAAATAACACGATTTCAGGTTTATAATATGAAATATATTTGGATAAATCACTACGCTTTACCGCAGGTAAAGACATAAACGAGATACTATCTCGGTATTTTACTGTATTAAATCCGTCTATAAGTCGTTGGATTTCATCTGTTATTCTTATAATTTTTGATTGTGAATGATTTGCACCGATTAATAATATTTGGATTTTCTCTTTCATAGTTTTTTGTTTACCTTCCTTTTTTACCTTTATATTTTGTTAACCAATTTCTACAAATAAATTCTGTTTTATATTGTAAAAAATTTAACCCTATTTGGACTAAAAATATTAGGATAGTCAAGGAAAGTTTTTTTTTTCATTTTTCATTACTATGAAATATTATTAAAATTAGGTATATTTAAAATGAAATATGAAAAAACCCAGATCTCCTAATTGCAGCTATTTCTGCTATATCCTATCTTTTCTTCCAGAAAATCTTCATGATCTTTATTTCTCATCCTATTAATAACAATTTAATTATCCTAAACCTAAATTGTTAATCATTGACCAAAAAGCTTAAGATTTATAATTTCTATATTATCAATAAGATCTATTAAGGAGGGTATTTACTATGCTTGAAAATTTACGACAAAATAAACTTCTTATTGAGAAAGGAAAAAAGTTTAAGATTTATTATTTTTTAATTGAAAGTAATCACACTATTGATTCTGATATTAATATTGGTGATATATCTTATCTTTATAATTTAAATCATATAAATCAAGAAAGAAAAAATGAAAATCAGCAATTATTAATGGATATTGAAAAGATCAGACAGTTAGAAGAAACAGTAAATACAAATATAAAAACATATCTTCTTGCTATTAAAATCATTTCACTTGCTCAAAAGGAAGTGGCGCATCCTGTGACTAAATTATCTCAAGTAATTGATCCAGAGATAGGAATTGGGATTTCTCCTTCGAATATCTGTAAGGATCTCTTGAATATCTTGACATTATATTCAGGATTTTGGTTTAAAATAAAAAAACAATTACTTATAGAAGATGAGAATGAAGAATTTTCACTAATAAGACAGGAGCATAAAATAATCAATTCCAATAACCAAGGCAGAGATTTAACCCATAATGTAGAGACCTTATGTAGTTTAAGAGAGGATCAATTTTATCTTATCCAGAAATCTCTCTCAAGACTCAATCAATCCTTACAAAGTGTGGATGATGATATTGAGTTAGGTTTAGTCCTTTTGGTTTCTACAATAGAAAATCTATCTCGTAAATATGGTGAAGTTGATGAGTCGTTTAATGATGATCTTGAATTTTATACAAAATTAAAAGGTTTATTAGAAAATCCTAAATATTCAGATCTCCTAAATAAAGAAGTTTCCAATGATCTATTTCAGGAAATTGGAGAAACTTATGTTAAATTATCACACCTTAGAACTACAGCTAAATACAAGGATTTTTGCTTAAAATTTACATCCCCCTCGATTATAAATGAGAAATATGAGGAAATGATAAAAAATGTTTATAAGATTAGAAGTCTAATACTCCACGCAGGGAAGGAACTAGTAGTACCTTCCAGAAATCAAGTAATCATTTATAATCTTGAAACACCTGGTGGAAATGTCAAAAGCTTCCAAAGCGAAAAGGGAATGCATGCCGATCTTGTTAGAGTCCCTTCTTATAATGATTTACTAAAGATCTTGAGTAATATTTTAAGAAATTTTATTGCTTATCTTTTTTCAGTTAAAGATTCTGATGATGATAAAAGTTTGTATAAAAAGAGCGACACAATGAAACGAAATATGTTAGTCGGCTCAATTAAAAAAAGTGGATATAAAGCAGGATATGTAGTAAACTTGGAAGAAGATTTCTATAGGAAAATAGACTTTGTTGAACTCACCAGAATCAAGCATAAAATAGTAGAAATTGAAAATTTAATTAAAGAAAATAATAATAATGACGTTATGAGTAAAATAGAGCTTATATTAGCTCACCACGATTTTTCAATGGAATATTATTTCTTTCGCTATGCTTGCTACTTAAAAATAAAGATACTACATGATTCAGGTGATTATGAAGGATGTCTAAAGGTTTTTGATGATTATCAACTCGAAGATATTAATAAAGAAAATCTCTTATATTTTAATCTTAAAGCATATTATAAAGCTAAATTTTGGTGAAGCATCTGTGTATCATAATCATTTTCAAACCACGCACACATGATAGAACAATGTTCATTAAAATCGATTTCGGGATTGGTTGATTCATTCTTTTCACTTATAAGTCTTCCTAAATCTCCCGAAATCATTTTTTCTTGATATAAATGGTCAAAAATATCCATCAATTCATCATTTGAATCACTAAAATCATTAATGTTGATATCATTAACTAGATTAGGAAACATTGAATTAATGCATTGACCAAAATACTCTCCTTTTACGTAGATATTTGTCTTTCCATCCTCAAACTTGAGTGTGATGTACTCGTTGACCTTGAATTCCCGCATTTAATCTATTCATCCTTTATATAATTCGTCGTAATGTTTTGCTCTTGTTTTTGGCGTATGAATTGAAAAATGATATTATTAAATAATTCTTCATCAAGAATTTCGTAAGATAATTTTAGAAGTGTGACATTGGATATTTTTTCCACTTTGAAATCATTCCAAGTTGATTCTATTAAGTTCCAATCATTATGTAATCTTTTCTTGAGTCTATTTTCTAATTTAATCATCAAATCTGGTGAAGATCTAAGTTGATTAACTTCAGATAATAATTTTTCACCCCAAGATCTTCTTACATATTCCTCATCACCTACTTCTATAGTATCTTTATATTTATAATAATTATATGTGAAATAGTCAATGAAAAATTCATTGAGTTTATCCATTACAGATTGACTAACATTCTTAAGATATTCTTTGTTGGCTCTTAGGATATAACGAATAACATCCTTTTTTACACTATTAATTAAAACATCACTAAAAGAATGTTTAATTGGTTCTCCTTTCAAAATCCTTTCGTAAAAACCTTTTAGTTCATTAAGGATTATTTGATCAGGATTTCGTTCAGGATATTTTTCAATTTGATTAATGATATACACTAATTGCCCAAGCAACGATTCACTTATAGACATTGCCCAATCTGGATCTATTCTTACCAAGTATATCACTATTTTTTTATCAAAAATATAATCTTTTTGTCTTAACCTATAATAAATGCAACAGAAATATATCTTTTCCCATCCCTTTTATATTATTATGCTATAAATCGAATACTGGTTCGTGTTCAACATCATCTTCCCAATAATTGAATTTTTCCAATATCTTCAGTATTTTATTCTTTTCAATTCGAGTATTTGGAGGGATGTTAAATCCTAATGCACTTAAAGTAGCAGGTATACTCATTTCTAAACCATTCATTATATTTTTCTCAGTTATAACACTCATTGGGATCTGAATACTATGTTGACTTTCTTCCTGATATGGATATAATTCTTGAAATTTTATCATAGCTTGTAAATTTCCCAATATACCCATTTTTTCCATCCTATAATTCATTATAAAATTGAAAATTCCCATCAGTATGTGCCAATCTTTCCATCCTTTTGAGCGTAAGGAATTCTTAATTTCTTGAAATTCTTTTGTAGGAACGAAATGCTTTAGAGTAATACGGATTGATGGAACACTGTTTTCATATCTTCTTCTAATCATCCCTTCTGCATCATTTTTATTATAAAATTTACTTAATTTGTTCAAAATTATCATCTCCAAAACTATTTACCCATAAATGTTGATAAGAATTACTCAAGTAATTATCTCTAAATATAACTTCTATTTCTTGATGAAACTGATCGTCTGATACAATTGCACATTCAGAAATTATCCGAAATAAAACACTACATATTCTTCCAAGATGATGAGGATAGGTTTTGTACTTTGTGTTTTTTGTAATTCTCACAATATGATAACCGTCTTTAACTCCATCGTATCCAATTTCTTCTGAAATTGATAATCTAATCGGAATCTCATCGTTAAGGAATGAAATGTCTATATTACGGATACAAAATAGTATTATTTGAACATAAGAGATGAACTCATCAATAATGAATGAGTTTTTAGCGAAGCTTTTCCATTCTACTAACCATTTTACCCCGAATTGATTCCAACTATAAGTTCTACACTTTTTCGTGTTTAACATACTTCTATAGTTGATTATTCTTAGCTCATCTACAATTCTTTCCCTTTCCTTTTCTGATATAGTATCAAGGCTCCTTTCTGTTAATCCCAGCAGTCCTAATTTATCAAGTAGATTATAGATGTCATTGAATGATTTTTCAGAGCCATATTTTTTCTCATAAAGATATCCTTGAATGATTAGTGTGAAGAGCAAATTTAAATTTCGATTGTCAAGATTTTCTGTATTATTGATATCGATGATATCAACAGAATAGTAGGTTCTTAACATTAGTGAATAAAGTGTTAAATAAATAGCTGTCTTTGTATGACCTAGTCCAAAACTAATAGCTACCAGCTTATCCATTCCACATCTATAAGCAAGCTGTTTTGTTTCATAACTTGTATCATTTTCATTTGACAAGAAGAAAGCTGTTAAGTAATAATATTTTGATGCATAAAACAAGTCCATCCGCTCAAAACATAATCCAATATAATAATAGGCAAAAGCGCAGTCATATAATTTAGTTGGATTAAAAGCTTTCATTTTTATTTTTTGAAATTGTTCTATCGCTTGAAAATAATTACCATTTTCATATGTTCTTATCGCTCTTTTCATTAAATCTTTAATTGATGAGTTAATACCATTATACTGATTTTTTAATTCAGTAATATCTTCAAAAAGTTTATTAAATTTAGGGTGAGTCTCTATTATAGGAAGTCTTTCAGAAAACCCTCCGACGGTATTATTATAATATTTATTAATATTAAAATAAACAGGAATTTTTAATTGTGAATTAAATTCATTTAATTCTTGAATGTAACGAGTTATCCACGCTTTAAAATCCTCATTTTGTTTCATTGCAACTTTAAGAAAAAATTTTTTAAACTCTAATTGTGTCTTTCGTGAGGATGTCTCTGCTGTATTGATATTTGAATTGATGATGTCAAGTAATTGCTTCTTAATATCAAGGATAGTAGATTCAGATGATTTTACTCTCTCTCTTTGTAACTCGCCGTAAAAAACGCCCCATAAGTTAACAGCTTGTTCTATGATTTCTAAATTTTTTTCATTTCTAATGGATTTGAAATATTCTAAGAGTTCAACTTCAATAGGTTTCCACGATTCACCAGTTTTAAATATCGCAAACGCCTTCTCATAAAATAATTTATTTTTTAAATTGTTTTCTCCTATATTTTCAATAAATACATCAATTAATTCAATCCAAAATTTAGTCTCACCTAAATCATTATCGTAAGAATATCTTATACAATCTTCGACTTCAAGATATTCACCATAATTAAAGAAAGAAATTCCGTTAACTCTATATTTATCTAAAATGAGATTATAACTATTATATTCTTCAACCTCGGTTAACTCTTTCTTATTAATTGGAATGTCCAAAGATTTAAGAAAAACTGTTGGATCTATTTTTAAATCCTCAATAAATCGCTTAATATCTTCGATTGCGTTTATCTGTGGATTTAACTTTCTTAAATCAGATTCTTTTTGATATTTTTCATATTTTTTCTGGATTTCGTTTTTTAATTCCTTTGCTCTTTTTAATGCTTTTCTTATACATCTATCATAAGCACCTGCGTCATCGAAAAAACCCTTATCACTTTTTTCAATATTGAATTGTCTCGTGGAAGGACAAAGGTTTTCAATCCACTGGATGTTAAATCCATTTTCCAAATCATATTTCTTTTTCCATTTTTCAAATTCTCCTGGTTTTGGATTAAGTAATACTCGTTCTGGAATAATGTGATCTATTTCTATTTCATTATAGGTTAGTGGAGTATCGTCATACCCACTTTTCTTTCCATATAATTCCCAGATAGCTCTTTTCAAGAGTGGTGGGATTTTTTGTTTAGACATTTTCATCAATTTTCTATCATTAATAAAATCAGGTTATCCTTTGTTTTTTAACCACTACTGTTTTTTCGTTTATTGAATTAATATCAAAATACTTATTAAATGCGAGAAATACATTTGTCATAATAGTGTCATAGTATAAGTTGTTAATCAATATAGAAAAGTTCCGCTTTCACCATTACTGTTTTATAAACAGATATATTCTCTTTAATCTCATCTATATTTGGACTTTCTGGTCTGGTTGGATATTTCTTTATTGTTTTAGGGTCTTTTAATGGTTTAAACCCCTCAAAATATATAAAGGGCATTAAAATTCCGTCTTTTTCCGAGCAACATTCTTTATATTTTTTTCCAGAATGACGCGGGCATTTATCATCTCCGTTAAAGTGTTTAAATTCAGAATGGGGAATTAATTGTTCTACCCGTTTATAATCCCATTCGTCATAGGGGGAGGGTAATATCTCAATTAAGTAATCAATGAACGAATAGTCGTAATTATCAACCATCTCTTCCGTTTCTTCATCTTTTTTAAACAATACTCGATATTTCCAATAAGGATATCTAGTAATAGCGTCGTGATCAAGTTCAAAATCTTGGGATATCCTAACACACCTCATTCCATCATAGATTTCACGAAGCTCGTGACCACAATGATTTCTAGGTGTTATTATTTCATCACATATACTGCACCTACTCGTCTTTACATTAATTACAGTGCTATGAAATATGTAATTTGGATAGATATCTTGGAATTTTTTTACTTGCTTTTTTATGAAAGAAAGGAAAAAGGGGTCTCCTGGTTCGTCTATGTTGAAATGCTCGCCCAGATATCCCAAGTGTTTCTCAGCCAATTCAAGATAGCACCATCCGTCATAAAATTTTTTGATCTTCATACACTTAAAAGCGTTGATATAATTCCTATGAATGAGCTTGATTGTATGTAATCGCCAGACTTCTTTAGCTTTTTCTTGGTCGCCAATACGAACAAATTTCTCTCTCAATTCAAGTAATATTTTAGAAATTTCGTCCTCCTCCTCTTGATTATGTCGTCGGTTCTTGAAGTCCTTGAGTTTGTTAACGACTGCCTCAAATTCATTCATTCCAGAAATCCTCTAACTTATCAAAAATTCGGTCAATGTGATCTGGTAATCCTTTATATTCAAGATCCACTGTTTTCGTCGTTTTAGTCTTTTTAGCCGTTATTTTCAGTTGGATTGGGATATTTCTTTTTAATTTTTTGAGCAAATATTCTTTCAATTTCTTAATGAATGGTTTTATAACAGCATACTTAATGAGAAACCATCCTAAAACGAAGTATTCTTTTGCTTCTTCTTCTCTCCTAAACTGAAAATCATCATCGGAAACACAAAGTTCGGGTTTAAAACCTTCCTCTACTGCATTTCTAAAGTAATGAAACAAATCTAGCGTTTCTACTTCATAAAAAGGTTTATCGTTAATAATTTTAGGGAGGAATAAAACATTCGAAGCTCTAATGCTATCCTTTAGACTATCGGGCACAAATTTTTGATTAAGTATTAAATCCGTGGATATTTCACTATTATATACTATTATTTCAAAATCTTGTTGAGCACACATTTTAATCATTAATATAATAATAGAGCTATCTCTTATATTTTGACATTAATGAGTTATTAATATTCAATCTGATACAATTTCCATAATTCCTGTAGATTAGGTGTTCAGTTTTTTTTCCTTCTCCTTCTTTTTATAGTATTGTTTAGTTTTTTTATAGAGCTTATTTATTACCTTTTCTTGTTTAATTGTCGTGCGCTTACCAGATTTTACCCATTCTATTATGTTTTTATAGAAATTTGTTTCCCATTCATTATTAACAAAACTTTTAGGATTTATCCTCGATAATTTTCTAAGTATTATATCACGGGGTTCCTTTCCAAAGACATTTCCTAAATAGGCTTTTTTAATATCCTCTATACATCTCTCCAAGTTATTCTCAATTTCAGTTCCTACAAACCTTAAAACTTTTATTCCAAGCTCTTGTAATTTTCTATCTATCCTTCGATCGTGAGTTAGTTGTTCAGGAATTTTTCCGTGATAAGCAAATCCATCACAATATATTGCTACTGGTTCAAAAGGATCAGGAATAAAAAAGTCAGCTTTAGTAAAATAAGTTTCATTCTCATCTTGTTTTTGATAGTTCTCATAGATCTTATGTTGTTGTATAAATGGAATATTATCTTCAAGCATTCCTAAACCAACTTTTTTCTCAATAGGGCTATCACATTGTTTTAAAACTTCACTAGCTATATTAGTACTTATCAAAAATTTTTGAGCACTTCTTAAATCAATTGTAAATTGTTTATCCCTGTCTTTTGTGAATTTTTTGAGATAATTTTCGGTTTCAAGCTCTTCTCTTTTAACCTCCTTAGGATAAAAGGAAGTGTAACCTTTATCTTTTAAAAATCTATGTATTTGTTGTCCAATTTGCTGAATTATTTTGTATTGAATAAAATCTATATCGGGGAATATCTTTTCTCCAGATTTTAATACTCTAAGTATTAATTCCTTCTTAAATGCTAAAAACAGAATTTCTACCTCTTTAATTTTGCTCTTATCTTCGTTAAGTATAATATTACTCCTAAAAATAATTTCATTTGTCAAATCCATAAACCTGTGTAATTCGCTAATTAAATCGTTGAATTTTTCATCATCCATTTCAATATTTTCTCTAGAGAAATAAAGTGCCCATTCTTTGGTAAAATACTCCCCGTATGTGTAACTTACACATAAAAATGGATCACCTTTTTCAAAAATTATGAATGAATTTTTTGGATATTCAGTTTCTATATCTTTAATTATGAATTGTATGACTCGATTGTAAAATTTTGAATCAATTTCACTCCATTCTTTCCCAAGACAACAGAACTTAAACTTTTTTCCACTTCCACAAGGACATTTTTCATTTCTACCAATTTTCCTTCGCTCTGGGATTAATTTTAAATATTTTTTAAAATGATCGGGTAATTTCTCAAAAATTTGATCTTTATTCATAGTAATCAGCTTAGTCAATCTTAAAGATTACATTTCACTTAATATTTATTAATAAATCGAACTATACTTCATTTTTTAGCCATTACTGTTTACTTGTTAATTGAATTAATATCAAAATACTTACTATCCAAATAGAGTATTAAAATTTCTTATTAATCTCGCAAGAATGAATTATTCTTATAAAATTATACACCATTGTTTTTTTATAGAGGCAAGAACACGATATTTTAAAAATGAATATTTATGATCTATAGGAATTTAATTGGTTAAATAAAATGAAATATAACAATTTATTATTATTTTTGAAACATTATCGGTATAAGCTGATAGTAAGTAAAAATAAAATTTACTATTTGCAATTTTTTTGGAAAAATTTGCATTTATTTGGAAAACTTAGCATTTATTTTGGAAATTCACAATATTTTAATATCATTAATATTCAAATTTTTTCAAAAACAATTATCTTATCGTTAATTGAGGAAAAATGAATTTTATTAATTGCTCAAACGACT
>JAHLWJ010000416.1 GCA_019057975.1 Promethearchaeota archaeon
CAATATCGTTGCTTTCAGTAATATGGTTCTCAAGATTATATTGGTAATATGCTGCACCCATAGTCAGTTGATAAAAATCGGTGGCTAAAATCATATTTTGATCGTTTACAAAACCAGAATTCATAGCATTCATTTCTTACTCATCGGAATTATTAAAGTTTTCTTAAGTATTAACTTTATTTTCTTTATTATAAAGATTTACGTGAATCTGAATGAATTTTCTTTTAAAACAATATCAAATAGTTATATTAAATTATTCCCTGAAATTAAATAAGCTGATTAAAACCCTCGATATAAATTATAAAACGAATGGTATTCTTCTTTAAAAAAAACTTTTTCTTCAATAAATTTTTTAGGAAAATAATCAATGATATACTCTTTTATTAAAAATTTCACAAAAATCTTATTGCTTATGTCAAAAGTGTCAATTATATCTTGAATTAAAAAATTCTTCTCTGGGGGAACTCCCACATGATCTAAAAAGGTAATTATTGAAAATGGAAATTTTTTATAAGAATATGGAAATTTTTTATGGAATTTATTATCTTTCAATGTTTTTCTTACATAATTCCGGAACTCACTATTCTTTTCTAATTTCTCAACTTCTGGTTTTAATAAGTCTATTATCTTTGTATTATTGTGAAAAAGAGCATCATCGATTTTATCAATCAAATTAGAAATTGAATCATTCATTCTACTAGGTAATAAGTAAATTTTCTTATTAACTAATCTCTATTCTTAATATTGGAATTAAAAGTTAGATAATTTTTTAGAGTACAAACTAGATATTATTTTAATTCGAATTTTCTGTATAATACTTTAATAGAAAAAAGTTAGTCTCCTTTAAAATAATTAAGTGTTTTTCTTTATATATATAGAACTAGATTTTAATTATGCAAAGCATCACAAGAAAAATCACATTAGGAACTAAGGAATGGGCAGATAGTAATGTAAATTGCTATTTGGGATGTTCTAATAATTGTAGATATTGTTATGCTAAAAAAATGGCAATAAGATTTAAAAAAAAAACAGAAGATACTTGGAAAATAATGGTGCCAAATCAAAAAAATATCAATAAAGGTTATAGAAAGCGAAGAGGTCGTATTATGTTCCCCACTTCTCACGATATAACTATAGAAAGTTTAGAAGGTTGCTTAATTGTGCTTAAAAAATTAATTAAATCTGAAAATGACTTGCTAATAACTACTAAGCCAAATTTTTACTGCATTAAAAGAATTTGCCAAGATTGCTTAGATTTAAAAGATTTTATTCAATTTAGATTTACGATAACATCTAATAATAGTAAATTGATTGAATTTTGGGAACCAGGAGCACCATCTTATGAAGAAAGATTGAAATCCTTGAAATATGCTTATTCTAGAGGATTTAAAACTAGCATCTCTATTGAGCCTTTTTTGGATAAAAATCCTTATGAGCTCTTTGAAGTTTTAAAACCCTTCACAACAGAATCGATATGGATTGGAAAAATGAATTATATAAGATCTAAAAATCTTACTCGATCTGAAAGAGTTTATTTTAATAATATAAGGCAAAATGTTTCGAAAGGAAACCTTCTAAAAATAATAAATAAAGCCCAAGAATATGATAGTTCATTTCTAAGAATTAAAGATAGCATTTTCAACTATGTCTTTATATAATTTGATTTTTACTATTAATTTAGTTTTTAATTTGCTTTGAATTATTTGAGTTAGATGACATTTCCAGAGTTCAATAAACAAAATAAATTCAATTTCCATCTAAATAATATTAAAAAGTTAATAAGCGATACGAATTTATTAGCGCAAATTCCTGATTTCATGCCAAAACTTAATCATTTTTATACGAGAGAAGACAAAGCAGGTTGGTGGATGGCTACAAAACAAATAGTTCTTAGACATTATATAAATGAGTATTTAACCATCTTAGGAAAAAGGAAGTATATTAACTTATTTTTCATTGATCTTTTAAGTCATTATGGAATGAATAAAGTAACTAAGAGAGGAACGAAAGATCAATTTAATTTTCCAGGAAGCACTATAAATGCTGTAATAGTATCTATTAGTAAACAAAGAGGATTTTCTAAAATTTATTCAAACGATTATGATCTTGACAGACGAATTGTTTTGTCAAAAAGACTTGACTGCATTAAAAAACATATAAATTCTTCTTTAGATTTTGAAATTAATACTGATGATAAAAATAAAGATTCAAATATATGGGTTATAAAAGTCATAAATGAAATTAGGAATAATAACCGTTATTCAAATTACCTAATAATTATTGACAATGAAGGAATGAATATTGAATATAACACAATAAAAAAGATAAGAGAAGTTCATCCGTATGGGGATATTATAATCAATTTTCAAGATGTTGGTGTAAATCGAAACTTAAAACCTAATCCTCAAAAAATTAAGAAATTCTTTGGAATTCAAATCAATCCTACAACAAAAAAGGATTCATTATGTGATATTTATATAGAACAATTAAAAAAAATTGGTTTTGGAAGAATTGAAAAATTAAAAATTGCATCAAAAACAGGGTTTTACTACACTTTGTTATTTTGTTGTAGGGAAGATGTTAGTGGCAATTGGCTGGAAATGATCAAATATTATAGAGATGATAGATTTAAATCTTGGACTGATGAAGATGTAAAGAGAATGTGGGATGTAGCAATGGATAAATCAATGACATTGGAGGATTTCAAGTAATTTCAAATAGGATACTTTCGTAAATTATCTACAAATTTAAATCTTAAAATGTTCTTAAAGAAAAAAATACAAAAATATGAAAGAATTCAGAGTTAATAAATTTCTCACTTTGAGGCTTGAAAACGGCAAAAACAATATATATGTAAATGGTCATTTGTTTACACATTGTAAATATATTTTAACAAGAGCCAGAGTTGATGATATTTTTAATAATGAATCGGTAGATGAGTTATCCGATAGTTCTGTCGACACAATCGCAGAATCACTTGACCATTCAATGGAAAATAATAAACTTAACGTAATAGATTTACCAGAAGAGACAAAATTTTGGGTGCATTGTTCAAACTTACAATTGTGGGCTGAAAACAATTATGATACACGTTTATTACATAGTAATCTAGCATTCCCATTATTAAAAAAATTAACTGATATCGGTGATCCACTTGCAAAAAGAGTTTTCAAGGAAGAGATAGCCAAAAGATTAAGTCATCCTTTCTTTCCAGTAATAAAATATTTAATTAATGAGGGGTATGTAAGATATTTAGACGAAGGTGAATTAAACGCTTTATTAAAAAAATCAGTAAGAGCTATTGTAAGATTCAATAATCATGAGTTATTATCATTAATTTTAAAATCTCTCATAGAGGAGGATGATTTTGAAAATTTATTAAAATTTGAGAAGGTCCTTAGGTTTGATTTGTATCCTATGATAGGTAATATTTCAAACATGAGTCATGGATTTAATTTAGATCTTAAGACCAGAAAAGTTAATGAGATATCTTTAATAAACAAAAGACTAAAAACAATTCCAAAATCAATTGCAGAATTTAAAGATTTAGAAAAGTTAAACTTAAGTAGAAACAAGTTAACAACAATTTCAGATGAAATCTGTCAATTAAAACATCTCAGAAAATTGGTATTATTTAGGAATTTAATTAAAAAACTTCCTGAAGCTATAAGTAATTTAGAAAATCTTGAAATTCTAGATTTATCATATAATAATTTAGAAGAGTTAACCAATTCTTTTAAGTATCTAAAATTTTTAAAAAAAATATTTTTGCATAAAAATGAGTTCTTAAGTTTTCCAAGAGAAGTGTGTAATTTAAAATCATTAGAAACTTTATCATTCAATAACAAATTAATATCAAAAAAAAAAATACAAGAGATTCCCATAGATATTGGAAATTTAAAAAATTTAAGGGTATTAGAGCTACAATCTAATTACATTAAAACTTTACCTGATTCCATATGTCAGTTGGATAGACTTGAGGAGCTTAATATTTCCAGAAACCGTATAGAAGAGTTACCAAACTCTATAAGTTTTTTATCTAATCTAAAATCTCTAGTCTTATTTAAAAATCCTTTAAGAACTTTACCGGACTTTTTATTAAGATTGGAGAATCTACAGATTAGAGTTGATCGTACTCAGTATAATAATTTTCCGTTAGATGTCAAGAAGAAATTTAAGAATCTAATTTACATAATTGGCATATACTGAAAAGTATTTAGTAAAAATTCCTTAAAATGCTAGTAGAGATTGAGAACCATTAATTTTATAGTTTATTGATGAATCATATTATCAAAAGTAGGAAAC
>JAHLWJ010000417.1 GCA_019057975.1 Promethearchaeota archaeon
GGTGAAGTAAATTGGGTAAGAGACAAAGTCCTAATGACCAAAGATCTAATAGTAAAAATCCAAATAATCCTGCATATGGGGCATCAGTTGATAATCGAGCAAATCAATTAAATCCTAAAAATGAGGAATATAAGGGAGATTCCGAAGAGGAAGAAGATTAATATTTAATTATCTTCTCTTGTTATTTTCTTCCTTAAAAAAAGCTTTAGCTATCTTCTCTTGATTTTTACAATCTTGACAGAAACAAACTTCAACTATCCGTTCAAATCCAATTTTTTAAATTTTCTTGTTGAAAATTCCATTTTCTAGCAGATCCCAATCCACTTCATGAATGATATCTTTTCCACATCCTTTACAATATCCTTCTGGAATACCTATATCAATTGTTCATCCTTCTACTTCACTATCTTGATAGAAAGTAGTCCTTGGAAAACCTAAGATCATTTATATGAAAAAAGATTCAACTCCAAAAAATTAATTCGAGGGAGGAGATCTTACTTATAATTTAATGACGATTTAAAATATCTTTAAAATATAATTTATTATTAAGAATCTTAAATCTAATTCGAGGATAGATCATACTACCGCCAATTTTATAACTTTGAAATATATCAATTTGATCAAGGTTTTTTTTAACGCCATTTATATAAATAAATTCATGTTCTAGTTTATGTCTCCTATAATTGAGGGATTCAGGTGTTATCAATAATTCTGTTAAGATATCTATAACTCCTAATTTGAACCTATCATCATCCAAATAAAGCAGATCACAATCCCAGAATTCATTTTGAAATGAAACAATTTTATCCAAAGGATCGTTTTTTATAATTAGTTCATCTATTGGATGACCACAATAATTATTAACAATCGTAAACAGATCACATCCTCTCTTTATTATTCCTATTTCAAAAATTAATCGTAATTTTCTTCCCTTTATTTCTATACTATCATCGTTTTGAGGAAATAGTTTTAATAAGTGTATATGATGATAGATATTATCAGGATTGCTAAATGGAGAAAAACTAGTTGTATCATTAAAATTAGTATTACTTGATAAAAAAATTGGTGTTGGCGTTAAAATGTTTTTGCAAATACAATCTGAATTTCGATTACTTCTACACGATTCTAAAAAACTGTTAAAATCTGATCGTATTTTAATTGGTATCCCTGAATTGGTATAAATTTCCTCTAAAACATCTATATTTTGATTATTATTACATTCACTAATATATCGTCCTGATATTATATTAAATGTTTTATAGAAGACCCTGCATAACTGGGGGTCTATACTTGGCGGGTTTGATAAACAATTATATATTAAATCCTTATCAAATGGAATTTTGAATAGCGAATCTTTATTTCCTTCCGGGAATAATTTACTTTCAATTTCTCTAATTCTATTATAAAATTGTGTTAATTTTTCAAAATGTTTGCTATTTCTATATTCCTCTATATTGGAAGTACATAAAAATGCAGGATCTAAGAAGAAATAGGAAGGTTCCATCAAATACTCCCATTCCTTTTTTTATAATCTCTTTTTTTTGAGCTTTCTTCTAAAATTTGTTGATCTACATTATCATCAAAAAAACCAATAGGCCAATTTTTAATCTTTCCAAACTCATCAATTTGAACTTCTACGATATCTGCTCCTTTTTTGTCAGTAGCTGAAACAATAAAATAGATTGAAATTAATTTTGAAAGATCTATATCTTTAAATTGGGCGATTCTTAAGCATAATCTTTTAATAAAATGCTCACTATGGGTTTCTATTATGAAATTTTTCTTTAATTGAGCATTGCATAATATGAAATCTGCCAAATCACCTTGCATTCGAGGGTGCAAATGAATTTCAGGTTGTTCGAGAATTATGGATTTTCCAGACCCCATTCTAAGAACTTCAACTAGAACTGGAAGTACTTGACTTAAACCAAATCCAACATCCGGAATTGCAACAGAAGATTCTTTTGGTTGGCTATCAGAATAATTCATCATTAACTTACTAATTAAATCCATAGTTTGTGTTGGTTTGATTTTAGGAAGCTTCATAATTTTTAACCATTCATTAATACTACTTATTAAGGATTTTTTCTCTTTTTTTGAAAATCTAAATTCTCCATTTATTTTTTCTAATTTCACAGAATCTATTTGAGAATTTTGGGTTAAGATTAATACTTGTGCTGTGTTTTCACCTTTAAGCCCAATATCTAAAAGATTTAAATCTGAAAAAAGATAAAATCTTTTTGGTTCTTCTCTCAATGGACCTATATATAAAAGATTATAATAATATCGCAACAATGGTTCTAAATTAGAAATAAAAAAATTCTGTATAATATCTTCAAAACTATGAAGATTTATCTTGCTTAGACGATTAATAAGTTTTTGATTAATAAGTTTTTTTTTCAACAATATTAATTTACTAAATTCATCCAGTTCGATGTGTTCTTGGATTTCTGATTCCTGCAATTTAACATTCCTTGGGATAATACTATTAAATCTGAAAACTACATTAGTGATATTGTTAAGATTTCTTAATATTTTTTTTGAAACACCAAGTTTTTTCAATGTATTTATTAATTTATCATCATCTCTTATATAATGAGACATTGGGTAACCATCAAGCTCTTTTCGATAACGTTTAAAGGAAAGCATATAACTATTTCTAAATAAATGTGCTATTAATTCATCATCAAAATTCATTAAACTTATGTTATATAAACGATAATCGTCTTCAACGATATTAGCCTCAAGGCATTTTTTATGACCTTTTTCTTCAGTTTTTATGATAAACTTTTCAACAATTGGAAAGCCCCCTGTAAATAATTTGGGTTCTTCAATATACTTACATTGGAGATCAACCTGCACATTTCGATTTTTTAGATCGTAAACCCAACTAAATTTTAATTTATTATCAATATTATTTTCAAAAATGATATTCTTATAATTTTGAAGATGACATTTATTTCCTTCAAATATAAAGATTTGTGGATATTTGAAACTCTCAACCCTAAATGGAATTAAGCGACTTGAAAGCGATTGAGATATTAATAGTTTACTTTGTAATATCGAACTTTTACCAATACTATTTACTCCGCAAAAAATAGTAATAGGTTTTAATGAAACGTATTTATTCGAAGTTATTGATTTAAAGTTACTTGTTAGATATTTTAAATCTTGAAGTTCATGTCTCCCTTTTCCTCCAGAAAGTTTAAACATATTATCACCTAGATGGATTTTCACTATTATATCTAATTTATTTTTTGGTTACATTTGAATTTTTTTATTCTAGAAATTTCAAAAACTTTTAGCTAAAAAATTTAATTTTGTAATGGCTTTTTTAAGCCATTGTATTATTTTTATTATGGCTGGTAAAGGATGAAATTTTCTAATCAAATTAAGGGAATAATTTCGAGAGGCAATATATCAGTCAAACATATCACGCGACTATGTAAAATAATGCGTTTAAAAAAAGTCGTCTATTTAATTGTTATGAAATTTATCTTTAATTTTATTATATATACCTTCTCCTTTAGAAAAAGGACATGTTTTAATACACACTGAGCAGCCATATTTTGAAGAAAAATATTTGTAACATTTAAATACGTCAATACAAGTTCTTAATTGACCAATACCCTCAATATTCTCTATTCGTATTCTTTTTCTTTCTAATATTGCTCCTCCCGGACAAATCCGAGAACATATGCCGCAAGTTTTACAATAGTCCTGTATCCAATCATGTTCAGAAGAATCTGTAAAATTAAAAAATTTATTACCCATATATATATAATTATTTCAATTTACCTTTCTTAAACTGAAAAGACTTTTTGGTTGTTTTTTTATAAAATTTCTATCTTTTGTATTTTATCTCCTTGCTGAATCGCATCGACTACATTCTGATCCTCAGGACCTATTACTTCTCCGAATATGGTATGCTTATTATTTAAATGCGGAGTTGGAACGTGAGTTATGAAAAATTGAGACCCATTTGTATTTGAGCCTGCATTTGCCATTGCCAAGATACCTGATTTATTAAAAGTTTTCCCCGAATGAAACTCATCCAAAAAAGGGTAATGTGTATCTTTTCCTTGAAATGGAAAGGAGTTTATTCCCTTTTGTTTTGGTCCGTGACGCCCAGTTCCCGTAGGACACCCCCCTTGTATCATAAAGTCTTGAATAACGCGATGAAATGTCAATCCATTGTAATAACCTCGCTTAGCTAAGTATAAAAAGCTCGCAACAGCGAGGGGAGCGTCATCGTCAAACATCAAAAGATTTATAGTTCCTTTAGTAGTAATTAATT
>JAHLWJ010000418.1 GCA_019057975.1 Promethearchaeota archaeon
TAAAGCTGTAATAGAGATTTTTAGCGTTCGAATAGTTGAGGTGGTTGGCAACGAAGTTATTAATTTTAGATACATTTAAACTAAATTGATCGATGGCATTTAGGATGTAAACTGTATAATATAAATTCTCTAGAGCAAGTTCTTCGCTATTGGAATATTTAGCGTCAAAATATAACTCGGCTGGAGTTTCTATAATGTTTCTTACAAGGTAAGTACCAAGCGCATTTATATTGAAGCCTAAATTAGTAAAATACGAACTCGTGATGTTCCCTAACCCCAAATGTGCGCTGATGGCTTCCATTGCCCGCATTGCATAGTAAGAATACTTTAAGTAGACCAAGTCATTTTTCCACTCGGGAGAGGACATGATGTTTTTGACCAGAAAAGCGCCGAAATTGTCGGGATAAGAAGGATCGAGAAATTGGGAGTCAATGACATCCTGTAAAACAATATTTAAATCGTATGAAGAAGCAAAATCGTTTAATTTGGAGATTTTATTTAACGAGTCTAGCATTTTAAAAAGATTTTCGTGGGAGCTTATAGTATTGAGTTCTTCCACAAATTCGTGATGTCCTGTGGTGTAATAATCAAATGGTTTCGATCTAAAGCTTATTTTCGACAAATCCATGCCAGTACAATCGAAAAAGTCGTAATTACCTCCGTACTCTACGACTGTGCCAACGAGTAAATCGTACACCTCTTGAATGTCAAGCTCTCCTATCCTTCCGAAGTAGTCGTACGAGGACACTAAACTATAGAGCAATGCTACCGAAGTATAATCCTCCGAGAGCAAGGAATATCCATGTTCCTGACTAAACAGAGCGATAAATTGACCGATTTCGTTTTTATCGCTTAAAGACATATGTGCAATATCCCCAGTGTTCGAAAGTGACCTGACAATTTGAAAGGTATCGATGAGCTCGTGATACTTTACTGTAGTTGAGGCTTCCCAACCTCCACGATAATTCCGATTGTCGAAAATAAAGGACAAAACATCGTTTCTAGTAAAAGAAGTAAAGCCCGTTATATCTGTCAACTCTAAACTCATCGCTGTAGCTACTATATTCGAATAGTTGGCTACCCATATGGAATTCGAGAGGTCAAAGTATCCTTCTTCGGTGTGATAGAGCGCTGTGAGATGCTCGTGAAACTTGGAAATATCGATGAAATTCACGTAGCTGCTTCCAAAGGTTTCTAATGTCTTTATGCAATAATAGGAGGCAAATTGGTTAGGTTCCGGTTCCATTAAAGAATCAAAAATGCCCTCATCGTCGTTATAAAAACCAGTAGAAGAGTCCAAGGACTGCAATCCGTCTACATAAGTAGAAATATCGCTTCTCTCTTGCGAATAAAAATTCCAGTCAACTCCAAGCGTATCAAGCGTAATCACTGCGTAATAGGTGTTGTCTGCAGTAGGGACTTTAAACTCCTCGTCTAACGAGCCATAATACGGTTGTCCGATAAATCCGTGAAGGACGGGATGATAGCAATCCCAGATAGAATCGACCATCTTCGAAATATCAATAGAATCGAAGCTACTCAAAATGTTTAAAGATAGCACGGCGTAGCAATTGACTTCTAAAACCGTTGACAACGGTAAATATCTTCCCGGTATTTTTGAAGCTAAGTACCTCTTTGAGTTTTCGTCAGAAAATGTATCGGTACTCGAATTGTAAAATGTCATGATATAGTCGATTACCGCTTGCTGGTTGATGTCGCCGAGCTTTCCTATAGCGTTTAAGATAAATAAAGCGTAATAAGTCGCTTGAAGAGAATCGGAGTAAATTTGAGAGAAATAACCGTTTGTGGCGTACTCATCATTCTTTGCGTCAAACATCGCTTCTAAAATCTCGAGATTCGAAGAATCAGAGGTGGTTAACAGGTCGAAATTATCGTTTTGTCTTTCACCTGGAATCGGAGAAGAATTTATGCTAATTACCGAAAAATAAACTGAAACTACGATTAAAATTGCGATAACTACTAAACCTTTTTTTAAAATGTTCGTTTTCATGGTTAAAGCTCCTTTATTAATTCAAATATGCCTGCTATTAATATCAAGATTGCTGGTAGGAGATGAATAAAAACTGTTGTTAGCGCTGCTAGTGTTATAAGCGTAATCCAATGCCACGGAATGGGATTGTCTGGTTTTAAAGCGGTTATGATTGTAAATCCTGCTATTAACAATCCACAGTTGATAAAAATTACACTACCAAGACCTATATCTTGAATCCATATGTTTACATTTTCTATGTTATATAACTTCAAAAAAATGTAGAGAAAACCGATTGTACCACCAAAAATGGTCAGGAAACGCATCATTTTTCGATAAATATCGTTTTTCTCCATTCAACACCACCTAAAACTTTTTTCAATTTTTAATTGAACAATTTTATAAAGAATTTTTTTTTCACTTCCTTTTTTTTTAAAAATTTATTAATATTTAGGAGAAAATTAAATGAGAGTATTTAAAGAAAAAATACGACAAGAAAGTCTTATGTTTGAATATAGGACTTGAAAAGAAAGAAATATAAAGGTAATTTTCAAAAACTGGTATTGAAATGACCGATAATGGTTACTTGCCTATGTATCATTAGTAATGATGATGTGTGAAGTATACCACATTTATAAATTACCAATAATAACCTTAACCAGGAATTCGCGCAAAAAGTAAAGCAATTAAACAAAGAAAAAAGGAAAATTTTGAAAACCATTTAATATTATTAATATTATTGAGGTGAAATAATAATTCAAGAAACTGATTCTAAGCTATTTGCATTTATTCTAATGCCTTTCGATGATAAATTAACTCAAATTTATGAGAGATATATTAAGGCTCCCTTGGAAAAAGAAGGAGTTATTGTTAAACGAGCAGACGACTTCCATCAGTCAACTTCAATCTTCGATGATATTTTAAATAGCATAGAAGAAGCAGACTTTTTAATAACAGAACTGACAGGGAGGAATCCAAATGTTTTTTATGAATTAGGAAGAGCACATGAGAAAAAGAAAAAAGTTATTCTCATTTGTCAGAATGAAGCGGATCTTATATTTGATGTAAATCATATAAGAAGCATTATTTACGATGATACTCCTGAAGGCTATGAATATTTAACTACCGAAATTATAAAATATTTCGATGTTTTAAAGAAAAATTTAGAATTTAAAGCGTTCAAGGGTAGTAATATTACATTAAGAAAAAAGATTGAGGAAATCAAAAAGTATGGAAAAGGTAGAATCTCTGATCTATTAAAAACTGAACCATTTGCCAATATTATAAAAATGACGCATATGATTTATAATGAATTAGCAATAATTGATGACTGGAATGAATTAAAAGCTAATAATATATTATTTGACTTCCTACATTACTCTTTAATTCTTAGAGAAAACATTAAGGAAAAGATCATCTTATTGCGCCTTTTATTCAGTAAGATGAATGAAAGAATGTTTGGTTATTATAAATTATATGAAAGATTCACAGAATATCTAAAAGATGAAGGTATATTACAGATTGTATTTGATAATTATATTTCAGATTTAATTAAAATTTTTAGTGAAAGCTTAACTTTTGATGATGCTGGAATAACTTCAGGTATTTTGGTAAAATTTAAAGATCACTTTACAAAAGAACATATTCTAAAAATTGTAGAAGCGGCTATAGATAATGATCAGATAATAGGATCTTTTAAAGGAAAACCAAATGTCAAACGAATACTCCACTCAAAATTGGAGATAATCCCTAAGGGAATGTTGGATGAATATAAAAAAAATTATGGATAAAAAAAAGGGATGCCTGTTCCATTAGAAGAATTGGAAGAGGAATTAGCTGCTGAAGAGAAAGCTGGAGAATAGGCAGAGTATTATTAATCTTTTTTCTTTTTTTTATTTTATTATTAAGGATATTATTCTAAAAGTTTAATTTCGTAAAGGTCGTGTCCAAATTTGTTAGATCAATTTGAATTAGAGAATAATTCTGAATTTCTTTAGCGTTATTAGTAAGGGGGGTTGTACTTACGATTAATTCGCTGTTTTTTCGACTTATAAACAAAGTATGGTGTCGACCGTTAAAATTATTTTTATGGTTAGTGATCACATTACACATCCGGGAATTAAAGAGAAAAGCATTAGCGCCGGCGCCAATTTCAATTTCCTTAAAGATAATTTCCAACGCACTCTCTAAATCTTTATTTTCTTGTATTTGGTCAATTATAGAGCATAAATACTTTCGAGTGTCTAAGCCAGTTTCCTTATAAATTCTATCCAATTTAGGTGTTGTTAATTTTTTTTCAGGAA
>JAHLWJ010000419.1 GCA_019057975.1 Promethearchaeota archaeon
CTACCTTTTCACCAAACATGTAGAGATTAACAGGACGTTGGATGCTTTTAAAATACTGTTCTGCAGTTTTTAGAGTCAAATTTCAAATCTTCTCCTATTTTTTGAATAATTAGGTAAATTTCTCTTAGTTTTTAAAAATAGTTCTAATATTTGTAAACTCTTTTATGTTAAATTCTCTTTCAAAAAAAAAGATTAAATAAAAAAACAAAAAATAAAAATACTTTCATTTAAAAATAGGAAGCAGTTTTAATTTACTTACCAATAAACTCTGGTTTCTTTTTATCGTTTATAGCAAACACTCCAATTTTAAAATCTTGTGTTTCTGCTGATTTGATCTGCATTTGTCGTTCGTTTTCAAGATGTTTTATTAGAGATTCGCTTAAGGCATCAAAAAATAATTTTTTTGTGCGTGCGTATGTGAGCGTAGGACCACTCGCAAGTTTAGACGCCATCTCATGAGTTCTTTCTAATAATCTTTCTGGGTCAACAACTTCATTTACAAGCCCTAGTTTAAACATATCCTCTGCTGTATATGTATCTCCAAAAAACGCCATCTGAGTTGCTTGTTGCCAAGTTAACTGGCGGCTAAGCAGTATAGTTCCTGCAAATCCGGGAATTAACGCAAGCTTGCTAAACGATTGTTTGAATTTTGCTGTATTTGATGCTATAACTAAATCACAAGATAGCGCAAGATTCATTCCCGCTCCTACGGCCCATCCATTCACCGCTGCTATAACGGGTTTTGGATATTGGCGCAATATAAGTGCGATCTTATATAGATTCTTTAATAAATCATCCATGAATTCACCAGGTTTCCCTACTTCAATACTTTCCTTAAAAGCTTTTATATCACCACCTGCAGAAAAAGCTTTACCAGAGCCCGTGATCATCAAGCATCTTACTTCTTCTTTATTTCTAAGCTGCTCTAAAACTTCAAGCAACCCTTCAGCCATCATTTGATTTAGAGGATTGTAATTTTCTGGATCATTAAGAACAATTTTGGCAACTTTGTCAATTATTTCTAATCTTACTTTACTTTCCATTTAATTTCACCTTTATTTACTCCACATTCATTTTCTTCTTTCGAATAATAATGTAACCGGTTTGACATACAAGAATATCAAAACTTTAATTCCAGATATTCAAAAGATATGTGTGTCGACATAATTCAATAATTAAATATACCTAATAACTTTTTAATTTCTTTTATTTTAAATATTTATTACATAAGTAAATGAAAAAAAATTAGACAATATCTTTAACTATTCTCCTATTTTATTTTAAAGTTAGATATTTATGAATGTCTTAAAAAACTATATTAATGGAGAATTTATAAATTCAGAAAGTAAACGATTTCTTGAATTTATAAATCCTGCTTTAGACGAACCTCTCGGTAAAATCCCTATTTCAACAAAAGAGGAAGTACATAGGGCGGTCGAAGCAGCTGAGTTAGCATTTCTAGAGTGGAGAAAAGTACCTGGTATTCAGAGAATTCAACCTTTTTTCCGGTTATTGGCCTTAATTAAAGAAAATGTTAATGCTATCGCAGAATCTATTGTAATAAATCATGGTAAGGAATGGAATGCCGCAGTGGGAGAAGTTGTCCGGACTTATCAAATGATTGAAGCCTCACTTTCGGTGCCTGAATATCAAAAAGGTCAGTACATGTCTAACATTGCATTGGGAATAGATGAATATTCTATTCTCGAGCCATTAGGTGTTTTCATCATGATTCCGCCATTTAATTTTCCAGCGATGGTTCCTTTCTGGTTTTGGCCATTTGCTGTTGCTGCGGGGAATGCTTATATAATAAAATCAAATGAGCAAACGCCGTTGGCTTTACAACACATATTCAAATATATTGATGAAGCTGGCTTCCCCCCAGGAGTTATTAATTATATTCATGGTGATGTGGAAGTTGCAAATCAATTAATTGAACATCCTTATGTTGTTGGTGTATCGAGTGTAGGGTCTACTCCTGTAGCTCAAGCTATTTACACAAAAGCAAGCAGTTTGTGTAAACGAGCCCAGTGCCATGGAGGAGCTAATAATTTTTTGGTTATTACAGAAAATGCTAACATTGAGAAAATTATGCCTAACTTAATGAATACACTTTTTGGCAACTCTGGGCAACGTTGTTTATCTGGAGCTGTAATTATGATTGTGGGAAACCAAAATTTTTATAATAACTTTAAGAAGCAGCTTCTAAAAGCTACAACTTCGCTTAAAGTTGGATATGGCATGGATAAAGAAACTTTTATGGGACCTATAGTATCGAAGAAATCTCTGGGTAAACTTAACGATCAAATTCAAAACGGAATTGATGAAGGAGCAGCTTTATTCTTGGACGGGCGGGGAATCCAGGTGCCAGGGTATGAGAAAGGGTATTTCTTAGGGCCGTGTTTATTTGAAAATGCTAAACCCGGGATGAAAATCTATGATGAAGAAGTCTTTGGACCGGTTGCGTGCCTCGATCTTGTGAACTCTATTGAGGAAGCTGTAAAAATAATTAATCAAAACCCTAAAGGAAATGCAGTGACAATTTACACTGAAAGTGGAGAAGAAGCACGTTTTTTCCGGAGTGAGGTTCATAACATCCAAACAGGTATTAATATTGGTGTTGTAGCACCTCTCGCATGGTTCCCTTTTGCTGGTGCGAAAGATTCATTCTTTGGCACGCTTCGAGCTCAAGGATACGAGGGTGTGAAATTTTTTACTCAAGAACGTGTAATAATTGAGAGATTCCATGGAAGTACGAAGATTGAATGGGATTAATAGCTAAAAATAATAAAAAATTATAATTAAGTGAAAAAAATGGTAAACCAAGATAAAAAATTAGTAGAGAATAAGTTTGAAACAGCTTTCACGATGGCTACATCCAGTATCAAGTATGGCCCTGGCGTAACCCATGAAGTTGGGTATGACATGAAAAAACTTGGATCCAATCGAGTTTTGGTCGTTACAGATCCAAATTTGTCTAATAGTGAACCCGTTTCCGTCGTCCTTGAGGCATTACAAGAAGAAAAGATGGATGCTGTCTTGTTTGATAGAGCACGGGTTGAACCTACTGACCATTCTTTCAAAGAGGTGATTAAATTCGCAATTGAGGGCAAATTTGATGGATTTATTGGCGTTGGGGGTGGTTCAAGCATGGATACAGCGAAAGTTGCAAACTTATACTCGACATATCCTACAGATTTTTTGACTTATGTCAACGCTCCAATTGGGAAAGGTCTCCCCGTGCCAGGACCTTTGAAACCAATGATTGCAATTCCAACAACTGCGGGCACTGGAAGTGAAACAACAGGAGTCGCAATTTTCGATTTAGAAGCAATGCGTGCCAAAACTGGTATTGCGCATCGCGCATTACGACCTATAATGGGGATTATTGATCCAAATAATACTCGGACTGTGCCAAAGATCGCCGCTGCCTCTTGTGCTTTTGATGTTCTATGTCATGCGTTGGAATCAATAACGGCTATCCCATATCATAAACGTCTTGCACCTGAAAGCCTCGAGATGCGACCTGCTTATCAAGGTGCTAACCCGATTAGCCATCTATGGGCGTCTAAAGCAATTGAGATGGTTTCAAAAAACATGGTACGCGTGGATCAAGATCCTTCCGATGATAAAGCACGAGCAGAAATGATCTTGGCAGCTACATTTGCAGGTATAGGTTTTGGTAATGCAGGAGTTCATTTAGCTCATGGAATGTCCTATCCGGTGTCAGGAATGGTTAGGGAATACATACCTGAAGGAATTAAGTCAGATCATCCAATAATTCCACACGGTATGGGTGTGGTACTTGTTTCACCTGCAGTATTTCGTTTTACTGCAAAAACAAACCCAGAATTACATTTAGAATCCGCCAAACTAATGGGCGTTGATATATCTAACGCGGATAATAAGGATGCTGGTGATATTATTGCAGCTGAAATTATTAAACTAATGCGAGCCACAAAAATGCCAAACGGTTTAAGTGCCGTTGGCTATGGATCAAACGATATTGAGGAATTAGTTCAGAAAACCTTACCGCAACATCGAGTAACTAAATTGTCTCCCAGACCAGCCAGTGCTGAAGATTTAAGGCAGCTTTTCACGGAATCAATGACACTGTGGTAAACTAATAATTAATTTTTTTTTTAATTACATCAGTGAGAAATTCTACCATTTTTCTATGTAGATCTTCACATGTTCTTTACTTACTTTACCTACCATAATTTCACCTTATTTACCCCACATTCTGATCATTTCTCTTGTAATAAGATATCTCATAATTTCTG
>JAHLWJ010000420.1 GCA_019057975.1 Promethearchaeota archaeon
ATACTCTAAAAAAAATTAGAAGTAACTTAGGTCTAATATGAACATAATTAATATTATAGCCACAAAGACGCAAATTATTGAAACGATAAAAACGAGTAAATTGTTATCAATTTTAATCTTGAGTTTAGTAAATCGTAAATTTAGATTTAAGTCAAAGAATTCTTTAGGTTTTAATATTCCAAAAAAGATGAATGGTTGAAAGTATCTTATATAAGGATTACTGAAAAAGATAAAAGATGCCATAATAAATATTGAGACAAATACGATTTCAAATGTATCTGCCTTTCTAAATCTAAATCCCAAATATAGTATGGTTAAAACAACTGCAGGGATAATTCTAATATATATTGATAAATAACCCTCACCCCTCTGATTCCAAAATGCGTATAACTCCAAATAACCTTCCAAATAAAAAACGGGTGATATTAAAAAGATAAATACAATTATAACTGTTGTTATAAGAAATATCTTTAATTCATCCCAGTTCTTATCATATACCAATTTCAGAAAGAGAAGTCCAATTACCGGTAGAGTATATAACTTTGCGCATATTGAGAGTGCTAAGAAAGAATAGAATAAATATCTGTGAATTTTTTTAGTTTTAGGAAAATAATACAATGCCATAAAGAAAAGTAAGAAAAAGAACGAGTCTGTTATATGATAACCGCAATTTGATAAACTAAAAACATTATTTAAAAAGAGAAATGGATTAATAAAAAATAAACCATAAGCATATAGTCTTTTAGGAATGTCGAAGCTTTTTAAGACATAGTAAAATACAATCATGATTAGCAAGTCAAAGAAAAATGCCCAGAATGCGAAAATTTCAAGCATCCCAAATGATAAGAATTTGAAGACAAATAGAAATACTTGTGAGAGAGGAGGGTAAATCTCAAAACTTTGGTAATTTATTTCTACATCGCCCCAACTCCTCCCAGGTTCTATAATTTGAATGACATAATAAAAAATTAACATTACAACCCTAATAAGTATTCCAGCTAAAATAAAAATAAGAGCTTTATTAGACAGAATACGATTAATTAAGCTTAATTCTGGCGGTTCTGAATTTTCTTGCATGATTATCTTGTAAAACAGTAATTTAACTAATATCCCTAGCGCTAAACATGTTCATATTTGTAAGGAAATTAAATAATTCTAAAATTTAATTAAATTATAAAATTTATTAATCTATATAAACCTTGAATTTCTGCTTAAATCGGAATTACTCTATTATGATTAAAATTTTCATACCTGTTTACAACGAAGAGGAATTTATAGAACAAAACCTTCGTTACATGGTTCCCAAATTTTCCAAGCTATTAACAGATGATTATAAGATTTATGTTGTTAATGATGGAAGCACTGATCGAACTGGTGATATATTAGATTCTATCAACATTGATAATGTTATACATTTAAAATGCAATGGCCCTTCAGTTAGAGAAAATCTTGCTAAAATGTTTGTTAAACAGGGTAAAAAAGGGGACTTAATATTTTTTATGGATGCTGATCTTTCAACAGATATGAGTTCGCTCCCCCAAATGATTGCTGAAATGAAAATAGGATTTGACATTGTAGTAGGAAGTCGATATCAAAAAGGAGCAAAACTAAATAGGATTCCATATAGGTTTATTGTATCAAAAATTTTTAATACATTTTTAAATCTTTATTTTGGTTCTCGTGTTAGAGACCACGAATGTGGTTTTAAATTATTTAAGTATGAAGTCATTCGTGATTTGGTGAAGGATATGGGGACGAATTTACAAAGAAGAGCATTTTGGGACTCTGAGATGTTAATTAGAGCCCAACAGAAGGGTTACCGAATAAAAGAGGTTCCCGTTATTTGGATAGAAGGTCCTAAATCCTATATTTCAATTAACAAAGAAAAATCTATGGTAAGTTATATACTAATACTGAGATTTAGACTAGTTAAGGAAAGAAAGATTAATAGAAAAAAACAAAAGTCACTTTCTATAAACTCCAACTAAGGAAAGACCAAATGGGAGTCGATAATCTCTCATAATTAATTTATTTTCAATTTTTAAGAAATTTAAAAAGACTTTCTCTAGTAAGTAGGGAAGGTTAAAATAATCTGTTTTTGGTTTTGCTCTTTTTTTTAATAGTCTTAAGATAGAAAGAGGGAGAAATAAAATTGAATTCCAATAACTAAGATATTCATAGTTGAAAACTTTCAATAATTGAAATAATTTCTTTTTGCTATATCTTCGATAATGTAGTAACGCTCTATCATGTGCACTAAATAAAAAATTGAAGGCAGGAACCATGAGTAAAAGGAGCCCCCTTTTTTTTAATACTCTATAAGCTTCTAAAACCGCTTTTTCATCATTCTTTATATGTTCAAAAACATCAAATGAACACACGATATCAAAAAAATCATTCGAATAGGGTAAAGCTGTCGCATCGCATAATTTTTTTTCAGAATATAAATTTGACGGGATTAAATCTAAAGCTTTTTTATTAACATCAATAATATATATATTTCCAAATCGATTTATAATTTCAAGATCGGCACCAGTTCCGGCTCCAATATTTAAGATTTTTAGATTTTTACGACCAATTTTATTCATTAGTATATTAATTAAATCTTTTTTACTCTTAAACCAAAATTGATCTCCAGTTTGTCCGTCTATATAATCCCTATAATCCATCTTTACTTAACTAATTTTAATTTCTAATTTTTTATGGAAATAATATTATTTATTGATTGCTTTAATCTTTTTCAAGTTAAAGTTATAATGAAAAATAGAGTATCCTCCAAAAAATAAGAGATAGGCACTTCTGAATAAGTGATCTATAATAAATATTGACAAAATCTCAGGGAATGTAATTGTGAGAGAATAAAAGAAGAAAATAAATGCGGCTCCTACATTTTCTGAAATTCCCCAACCCCCAGGAGTAATAGGAAAAGTTTTACTAAAAAATGTAAGTATAATAGCAAGTATCAATAAAAAGATGTTTAATTGAAATCCAAGAACGTAAAAAAAGATAATAACAATAGATGCATCAATTATCCAGGTTGGAAAACCCAGTAAGATTATGTAAATTAATTCTCGTTTATGATCTTTAAATTTCTCCATACCTTCTTTAAAATTTATCACAAAACGTCCCACATAATGAGCTAATTTTGGTGATATTTTCTTTAAAATATTAATTATGAACTCTGTTTTGTATAGAAGTAAAATAAGGATTACTAATATTCCAATAATAATTATCGCACCAATAGCTAAATAAAATTGAATATCTTGACCTAAAATTTGCCCAGAAATCATTCCACTGAAATTACTAATATAAATATATATTAGCGCAACACAGCTAATAATAAAAAGTAGGATTAAATCTAATATTCTTTCAATCGCAATCGCTGCCACAGATTCGCTAAGATGGATTTTTTCTTCATCTTTTATCATAAAAATTTTAGCGAAATCTCCTAATTTACCGGGAGTTAGATCATTTATAACAAATGAAGCTCCAGTAGAGAAATACGAGGTTGAATATTTGATATTTAGATTAAGACCTTTAAAAATTAATTTTAATTTATATGCCCTCAAAGTAAACGCAATAGTGTATGTTATTATAAAAACTATTAACCCAAAAAAACCCACAGTGATTAAGTTTTGAATAAATTGCAAAAAATCTACAAAAAACAGCATAAAAATTAATAATAAAATGGTACCTATTCCAATGATTAGCCGTTTTCTTTTTTTTATCCAAGCAATGAATTTACTATTTTTTTCTTCACTCATAAATTAAAATTCAAAATTTTCTTTTTATCTTAAATTTATTCAATTTTTATAAAATGACAATAAAATAATAAGATATTATCATGAGAACTATTTTAAAAAAGAGAATTTACACATTTTCAATAATATATTTATAGATAAATTTTTTGGAAAAGAAATCAAAACATTATATATGGAAAAGGTTGAATTATTAGCACCTGCTAAAAACTTTAAGGCGATAAAAGCTGCCTCAAAATATGCTGATTCCATCTATTTTGGAATTGAAAAGTTTAATATGAGGATGCGTTCTGAAAATATCGCTTTGAAAGACTTAAATAAAATAACTAATTTTTGCCATGAACATAATTTAAAAGCATACTTAACCACAAATATTCTAATCTATGATAGAGAATTGGAATTTTTGAGAACAATAATAAAAAAAGGAAAAGAATCTAATATTGACGCTGTAATCGTTCACGATATTGCAGCAATAGAAATCGCAAAAGAATTTGATATGCCATTCCACATTTCAAC
>JAHLWJ010000421.1 GCA_019057975.1 Promethearchaeota archaeon
GCGTTTGAAATAGTAGATAAATGTGTAATTAATATTTTTCTTAACAATTTTACAAAATAAAGAGAGACATTAATACACTCTACTTTATCTTCAGCTATACAATTATTGCATACCAGACCACCTTCCCTTATATTAAAACACATCTCTTTTTGATCTTTTACACTTTTATTACATCTGCAACATTGACTAAGAGCAGGCCTATAACCTAAAAGTGACATGGTTTGCCATTTAAAAGATAAGGTCAGCAGTTTTGGGTCATTAGTTTTTCTCAAACAATGCAAAGTTTTTTTTAATAAATTAAATAGACCAATATTTATTTCCCGCTCCTCGGTTAATTTATTAACTATCTCCACACAGTTGGCGGCAAATGCAAATTTAATAACTTCTTTACTCGTAGTGAAAAATGATTCTAATATCTCGGTCTGGCTAACAATATCAATATTTCTACCTTTGTAAATTAAAAAAATAGAGTGAGTTAATATTTCCAAACTGCTTCCGAATTTACTTTTGGTCTTTCGGACTCCTTTGGCAATAGCTGTAATCTTGCCGTAATTTTTGGTAAATATATTAACAATTTTATCAGCTTCTTCATATTCCGTGCTTTTTAAAACTATACCTTCCGTTTTATACAACATAGTATTTGATAATCTCCACTACAAAAGATCGTTTTTACCAAATGCCTCGGGAAGCAATTCCTTTATTTTTCTAATCTTAACATCTCCCTTTAAATTCGCCATAATTAGAGGAATATCTTCACTAAATTCTGATATCACCTGTCGACAAGCCCCACAGGGAGAACAGGGTTTATCTGTATCACCAATAACAGCGATGGCTTCAAATTTAGTTGAGCCCTCTGAAATAGCTTTAAAAAAAGCCACTCTTTCTGCACATACTGCCAGACCAAAAGATGAATTCTCAATATTACAACCTGTAAATATTTTTCCATCAGCGCTGAGAACAGCAGCTCCAACTTTAAATTTGGAATAGGGAGTATAGGCCTTTTTTCTGGCCTTTTCTGCTTCCTTAATTAATTTCTCATGTTCCTCTTTCACCGTATCTCACCTTCCTTTATTTAAACCATACTTTTGTTTCCTCTGGCACCAAATGTATCCATATATTACCCTGGTTTAAATTTAATATTTTTCCCTGACTGTCGTAATATATGGTTGGTTGGTCTTTAGATTTTTTAATCCATTTGGATAAAAAATAATTTCCTCCGGAAAATATCTTAGCAATACCTTCTCCGATCACCTCTACTTCCAGCCTTCCCTCTTTATCATCGGAGATTTTGTTAACCGATACATTTTGGATTATTATATTGGAAACATCTATAGGTTCGAAAGTTTTACTATCCCGATGGGGTTTAGAATTTATATATCTTAAATATGTATTGCTGCTGGTATTATACTCATAAGATAGGGTATATTTTTGGTTATATTTGATAGTAATTTTTGTAGTATTACCTCCTGATAAATTTAATGTTCTTAGATTAAGCAAATTGTTATCCAAATTTACCTTATCCTGAAAACCCATTTTTCTACTCTTCTCTCTTATATTTTGGGTATTAGTAAAAAGATTTATCCATCCTCCAATATTATTATCCCTCCAATAAGGAGAAGAGTAACGCATCTGGTCTAAATTAATAATCTTTTCGTTTTTTAAGCTTTGCCCCCCACAGTGAGCAAAGATGGTAGACCATTCTTCAGCCAATCTGGAAAAATAATATCTACTACTTCTAATCGGTCCCACTATTGTGGCATCACTATTATTAAATATAGCCATTAATCTGGTAAAGGGATATTCTACATTTGCTTCATAAATTACATCTGCCTTATTTAAGCCGGTTTGATAAATTACCTCTTCAGGTGAATTACCAATAATTATGGCTAAGGGTCTTGGGGTACTGGCATAAATATAATTATTTATAGTAAAACATATAAATAAAACAAAAAATAACAATATAGACCTGTAGAAAAATGATTTGCTCAATGTTTTTTCCTTCATAATTTATCCTCTTTTTTAATTTTTTAATTATTTTATAATTTTTATATTTGATTTATTTAGTTTTGTCAAATTCATCTTCTATCTCTCCAAAAATCTCCTCTAATAGATCTTCTATGGTTACTACTCCGGAGATTTTTTTATCTTTGTTAATTACTACAGCAATATGAATTTTCTTTTTCTGAAATTCTTTCAGAAGATTAGTAACTCTTTTATTTTCTGAGATTAAGTAAGACGGATGAATTAAATTTAAAATGTTTATACTTTTACTTAATTTTTTTTCTAAATCTCCGATAAGGAAGTCTTTGACGTAAATAAAACCAATGATATTATTTAAATTATTCTTATAAACCGGTATCCTGGAAAGACCTTTTTTATTCATTAAACTTATAGCATTCTCTAAGGAAGTATTTTCCTCAACAGCCACTATATATTTTTGAGGAACCATTACATCTTTAACAAAAATATCATTTAAATTCAGAATTCTCTCAATCATACTCTTTTCCTTTTTCTCCAATATGCCTTCTTTCTCACCAACTTCAAAAAATAGCTTTAAATCTTTTTTAGTGAAAAAAGCATTTGGGGGAACATACTTCTTACCGGTAATAAGTCTAATGAAAAAGTAAGATATCCAACTAAAAAAAACTTCAATAGGATAAATTATGGAAGAGGCGGTTTTTATATGATAAGCTGTCTTAAGCGATATTTTTTGAGGATTATTTTGGGCAATAGTTTTTGGAAGTACTTCACAAAAAATTAATACTATTAGAGTAGAAAGCAGTATTGAGATAGTGACTCCTCTGTCACCCCATATATGCGTCGCCAGAGCAGAGGAAACAGAAGAAAATATGATTATGGCTATGTTAGTTCCAATTAAAACCACCCGTAAAAATTTATCTGGCTCTTGAATTAAATTAGACACTATTATTGCTTTTTTATCCCCCTTCTTAGCCAAATATTTAAGATGCGGTTTACTGGTAGATATAACTGCAGTTTCCGTACCAGAAAAAAAGGCAGCAATAAGCAGACATATAAATAATATGAAAGGACTAATTTTAATCCACCATTCTGTCAAAATTTCCTTACCTCCTATACATTTTTGCCTGAAAAGTCATTTTCAAACTTTCGATGTTCTTTTATTATCTTTACTCTTCTAATTCTATTTTTTACTACTTGTTCGATTATTATTTGAAGATTATGATACTTTACCTTTTCACCCTTTTTTGGTACCCTGCCCAATAGGTCAAAAATAAAACCACCCAGGGTTTCGAAACCGTTTTCGGGTATTTCTATATTTAAAATTTCGTTAATTTTTTCAATGCTTATGTTTCCATCAGCAATCACAGTATTATCTTCAGTTATTTTAAACAATTTTATCTCCGTATCATATTCATCAATTATCTCGCCTACTACTTCCTCAACTACATCCTCCATGGTAACCAACCCTGCTGTTCCTCCATATTCATCGATAGCTATAGCAATTTGAATTTTGTCTCTTTGAAAAATATCTAATAGATCGTCTATTTTTTTATTTTCGGGAACAAAATAAGCCTTCCTTATTATCTGCTTTAAATCAAACTTTTCCTTTGAAGTATACCATTGTTCATATATGCCTAACAGGTCCTTGGCATATAATATTCCGATTACATTGTCTATAGTTTCTTCATAAACAGGTATTCTTGAATGTCCCACTTTTTTAATCAATTTTAATATTGAATTTAATTTAGTATCAGAGTGGATGCAAGCCATATCTACCCGGGGAATCATTACTTCTTTTACCATAGTATCACCAAATTCAAATATATTTCTAATCATTTTTTTCTCTTCCTCTTCTATCACTCCCTCATCCTTGCCCACATCTATCAAAGTTATTAAATCTTCTTCGGTAATTTCCTTTTTCTCTTTATTTTTTTTCATTCTTAAAAAATAATATAAGACACTAATTATTATTTTGAAAAATTTTATTAAAGGGAATAAACCAGTGGAAATTATTTCTATTGGTCTGGCGATTTTTTTGGAAACTATTTCTGCATTAGCAACAGCTAGTGATTTAGGGACAATTTCTCCGAAGACAAGTATTATAAAAATCATTATTCCACTGGCTATGCCGATGCCTATATTTCCAAAAAATTTTATGGCTAAATAAGTAGCTAAAGAGGAGGCTGAAATATTTACAAACATATTTCCAATCAAAATAGAGATTAGTGTTCTTTGGGGATCATCAAGAAGTCTGATAATTGATTTTACCCGCCAATTATTCTCTTCTTCTTTTT
>JAHLWJ010000422.1 GCA_019057975.1 Promethearchaeota archaeon
AGACTATAACCACCTCCATGCGGAAGAATACATGCATTTGTTAGTAATTCTAGAACTTCAAGTTGTTTTGCTCTATCTAAAAGATTTGAATTGCTTAATGTTGTAATAGAAAGATTTTTTTTACCTTTAAACAAATAAGCAGCAATGTCAGCTCTTAATGTCGTCGGAAAAATATCTGAATTGATAGTGCTACAATTAATATCGGTACAATTACTCCCTAAATACATATTATTATAATCTTTAAGAAACTGATGTGGCTGGTTGCATATTACAGTGTATCCATAGTCAAAAAGATTGTCTGCAATTAATTCTCTTTTCGAATTAGAGAATTCCAAGGCTTTTTCATGAAGTCGGAGATAAGATTTAACATCAGAATCTAGTAGGATATTTTGTGTTCCAAATTTAGTTTTCTCTTCAATTGCTAGCTCTTTCAGCGCTTTTGATTTGTCTATATAAAGACCAATATCATCTTTAACGTCTCTATACTCAGGAGCGCTCCCATGGATTAGAAAAACATAGGGTGGGAGATCTATATCAGATAGATTTTTAGTTTCAAGACAATTGATGAAGTGGTTAGAGATATCATAATCCCAGTTTATTAAAATATCATTGTAATATAACTCACTAGATTTGATTTGATCTATTTTTTTAATTAAATCATAAGGATCGGGTAATTCCTTTAAACCTCCCACCAGAATTCCACAACAATTTGGCTTTATATTTAAAAAAATTATTTTTTCTTTACCATTTCCCCAATTTAATCGACCGCCATAACCTAGTCCGGAATTCCACCTAAATTTATTCCTTGAAATAGTTTCATCTGGTGAAGAAATGAATGTTGCTTTGGGTTCAAATCCATATTTTTCTTGTATAAGATGAAATTGTGAAAGACCATACTGCATATTTGCTTTACATAATTTAGATGCTCCATCATTTAGACCAGTAGAAAAAATAAATTGACTCGCTCTCTCTAATAACTCTGACTTTGTTAACTCTGAAACTTTCTGGTATAGAGCTGAGGAACGCATTTTAATGAGAATTATTGGTTCGTTTGAGATATACTTATCAAAACATATATAGGAAATATTTTTATATAAGATTAATGATATTACATGGAAAAGCTCATAAAATAAGTTCTAATAAAATTTAAGATTAACCAACTAAAATGAATAATTTAACTGATTTTGTCCTATACGATTCATTAAACAATAAGATATCAGACGGAAAATTTACCGGATCAATCATTTCCAAATGTGAGGATAAAATTATCTTTTCTGACAATATTATTATCTCAAATTCTAATGAAATCTCAATTTCCCAGGGATTGATTGTTGGATTTGAAGAAAAGAACGATAAAATCACGGCTTTTTCAAAAAAATCTGACTTTATCTGGAAAAATTTAGAAGAAACGCCATTGGAATACTCTGTTAGAATACCTGAGAACATTGTGGAGCAATATAATCAGGAACAGTTTACAGATGACTTCCCTTTCACAATAAGTTTACTACATACAGCAGGATTGTATTTAAACGATTCAATATCACACATTAATCATCTTGATTTCTTTAAAGAGGAGATTCTTAAAAATCCTGTTTCTCTAATTGAAAATGGGATTATTATGGCAGATCGTGTGGTAATTAAAGGAATGGGAGATCCTGTTTTTTATGACAGTATTATTGTAGGAAGAGACGATAAAGAAGAGATTAAAGTGAGCTACGAAACATTTGTTAATGTAGATGATAAAAATGTTTTATACATAATTATTTTGGGAATTGAAGAATTGAAAGAATGAACGGCTTGAATTATAAGAATGCTTCTATTTGAAAATAAAGAACAAAAACTAATCAACACATTGAAATTTATTGGGTCCCCCTTCAAAAAATTTGTGTCTACAGGAGAGCTCAAAGAAGACGTTGGATTAGTTCACTCTAGACAAGATTTTTTACAGAATTTAGCTAATATCATTGAACGAAATGAGAATTTCATTTTACCAATAATAGGCGAAGTAGGACAAGGGAAGACCCACTTATATTGGGCACTAAAGCATGAATTATACAAATATAACATTGTATATATCTCACTTGAAACTGTCTATAAAAAATTTTATTATAATACTTACGCTGAATTTATTGAAAATCTGGGGGAAAAATCTGAGGAACGGGTGGAACCCTTAAGAAATATGACGAAACGATTATGCCATGAATGGGATGCCGGGGAGAGAAAATTTGGTTTTTTTCGAATAGCAGATATTGAGAAAGTAAAAAATCAAGCTTATAAGAAATGGTCGCGAAAATTTGAAGATAAAGGTGCCTTGATGGATGTGATAACAGCAATAACAGCCCATCAATGTGATCCTTATAAGAAGATTGAAGCGGAGAGATGGCTAATTGGAGATCTAATGGATGTTAGAGACCTTTCAAGATTAAATCTGAAACATGACTTAAGAAAAAGGAATATTGCCTTTACGATGTTAAAAGTTTTAATTGAGAATTTAAAAAAAGAAAGTGTGTTATTTATTGATGATTTTGAAAGGATCATTTCAATTAGGAATCCTATTTATAATACAACCGAAGAAATTGAAGAAATTGAAGAAGTTTTTGACCCAAGGTGGTTTGGAAACAAAAAATCTCCCGAGAATTACTCTTCAGAGAAAATACTAGACAAGATCCTTGAGTTGCATAAAATAAGAGGCTTAAGAATAATTATAACCCTTAAATCAATCGATTACTTGGAAGATTTTAAAAGAAAGATTGAGAACAAAAATAGAAAACTTTTGCTCATGATGAAAAAACCTCTAATCATGTCAGATTTTGTTGAAGAAGATATGTTTCAATTCTATAAGAATAATTTAGACCTCTTTTTCGCAAGTGTTAAATATAAAGATTATTCTAAACATTTTCCAACTTCTTTTTTTCCTCTAAATATGGATGTTTTAAAGTATATTTTTAAAGAAGCAAAAGGTAATCCAAGAGAGGTAATAAAATATTTCATTAAAATATTCAATGAAATTATCACTTCAAATGAAGAATTAGATGTTATTCTCGCAAAATACCAATGATTATAAAACTTCATAAATTCTTCATAAGAATTCTTTCAAAAGTAATAATCTCTTTTAGATAATTCTCTTTATTGGTCTTATCCCAATTAGAGTTTAATATCATTTCTCTAAATGACTCTGCATTAACTATGGATTTAAATTGTATTAAAAGAAGTGATCTTATTCCTCTTGGCTTTAAAATTTTATAATTATCAGACATGTTTAATAAATTAAATATTCTATCTGGTTGCTGAGGAATTCTTTTAAAGACTCTTTCGCAACCCTCTACTATCTCTGAATCCTTCGAATTCATAAGCTGAATAAGATTTTTCAAAATACTATCTGGAAGTTTCTTAAAATTTGATAATAATTTCAGAGTGCTAATTTTGATTACGGAATATTCATCATTTAATGCGTTACTGATTAATTCAACAGTTTTTTCATTCAATTCTGTATTTTTAGAGATCTTATCAATCGCTTGAATTATCTCATTTCTAATCCATCTATCAGATTTCTTATATGTATCATATAATAGTGTTAAATAACTATCAGATAAAGGAGTTAAATTGCCAATCTCACCTAACAAGTATACAAGATTTAATATAATTTTCTCATAAGTTTCTTCTGGAAAATCTTCAATAAAAAAATCAAAAAAGTTAAGATATTCCTTTTTAGGATTTTTAATCAATACAATTAAGAAATCGTTAATCTTTTCTGCGTTACCAGAATCTTTTACTTCTTTATAGGATTTTTTAATCAATTCCATAAGATTTTGAGTTACTAAGTGCTATCTATTAAACCCAATGATACAATAAAAAGATTACTCGTATAATTAAATAAAAATAGAATAAAAAAATAGGATTTAAAAATTATTTTACTGATTTAAAATAAATATACCATTGCTCATCATCTTCTATGAACTCTGTTCCTATATGTTCATGCTTTGTTTTAGCTAAATCTCGTGGAACAGATTCGCTTGCTGGTTTGTAGTCTGTTATTACTTTTAGCACAGTACCAGGTCTCATTTTCATGAGTTGCCTTTTCGTCTTTAAAGCTGGTACAGGGCATACAGAGCCACAAACATTTAATTCCATATCAAATTTCATAATTTTTTACCTCTTGGTAATTATTTAGTTTTTTTCATTCGCAAATTAAAGTAAAAATTGGTTCTTGCATTCTTGGATCAACCTTCATCTCGACTTGCATTAATTGGGTTAATCGAAGGGCTTCATAT
>JAHLWJ010000423.1 GCA_019057975.1 Promethearchaeota archaeon
GAGAGTCTTATAAGTAAAATTACTTAAGCTAAAATCTCATCTATATAAAAAATACAAAATGTTTTTTAATATAATTTAATAGTCATCATCTATTTTACTTGATAAGTTTAGGGAATATTAAGTGCATTCTTGTCTTATTCTTCTTAAAAATAATTTAAGCCTTTTAAAATATGACTGAAAATAACAATAGAAAATTATTCAAATATCGAATGTTAACGCCCTTATGGATTGCTATTTTTATAGATGTCCTAGGATATACGATTCTATTTCCACTAGTAGGGTTTTTTACCACATTATTCAAAACTGATATCATTATGATTGGTTTAATTTTTTCTGTAAACGCAATGTTCGGTTTTGTTTTTGGCCCCATTTTATCAAAACTCAGCGATAAGTATGGAAGAAAACCGCTGTTGCTAATTTCTCAATTTGGAACGCTTTTAGCATTCGTAATGACTGCATTTTCAAATACTTTATGGATGTTGGTTATAGCGCGTATGGTTGACGGGATGTTTGGAGGAAATTTTCCAATAGCCAAGGCTATTATTAGCGATGAGGTTCCACCAAAAGATAGAGGTATTCAAATGGCTAATGTTGGAATAGCTTATGTTTTAGCTTCTCTGATCGGACCTGTATTTAGTGGATTCCTTTTTATTTTTTATGGGCTTTTAGGAATAGGATTATTCGCGGCAGGGTTAACCGTTATAACTATAGTTGTTACAACAATTATGCTGGAAGAAACATGGCCTATGGAAAAGAGACTTCACTACCATAAAAATAAAGCTGAAGTTACATTGAAAATTAGGGAAAATAAAAACGCTCTCTTCATGTTAGTTCTCTGGGGGTTTCATACAATATCTTTTACTATCGTAACGACCTCCCTATCATTCTTTAGCGTTAATGTTCTCAATCTTAGTATTCTGGAGGTGATGTTTGTGTTTATGATCTCTGGGATATTTAGAACAGGTGTAAGGTTCACTCTATTTAAGCCAACAATAAAGAAACTTGGAGAGTCTAATGCAATACGAGTAGGTTTAGTAATCTTCTTTGTTAGTTTTTTTCTGATAGGATTCTCTACAAGCGCAGTAGTAATAATGATTATATTCATGTTTGTCAGTTTTGCTGCCTCATTAACCCGAGGCCCTATGAACAGTAAAATTAGTCAAACAGCTTCGCCAAAAATACAAGGAAAAATCAACGGGCTCTCTTCTGGATTAGATAGTATTGCTCAAATTATTGGACCCTTAGCAGGGGCGTTCATTATTTCAACGCTCCCACCATACTGGTTAGGGATAATTGTAGCGTTGATAGCACTACCCTCAATGCTTATGTCTTTTCAAAATATTGAGAAAAAGAAATATGTTCCCACAGGAAATTTAACAAATCATACGAAGGATAAATAAGAAAAAAAGATTATATTTTAATCTTTTAAAAAATCTATTATTTTTTGATTAACTTCTGGTGTTTTCTCGAGTGTACTCCCTATTAACTAAATTCATTAGTTAAAAAGATTTTATTATGATTTTAGAAAGTTTATTATGAATTCATTAATCTCGGGTGCTCGTTCGATAGGAGATGAATGCCCTGCTTTTTCTAGCACTTCAAATCTACTATTAGGTATATTATCATGGATAATTTTATTAACTGATACGGGCATACTTCGATCATGACTGCCAGCAATAATTAAGGTTTCATTTTTAATATCTGACAAACGGTCGAGTACATTGAATTGACTTAAACCATAAGCAAAATTTTCAATATCTTGTACCGAAATAGGATTGTTTTTATCTTTCTCAATCAAATCTTCTGCTGAAAATAATCCATGAATCTTTTTTTTAGGGTTTTCCATTAGTAATTTCTTGAATTTTCTTGAAAAACCGGGAGTAGCAGAATCGTAGAAGGCTTTAATAGGATCCTCCTTAACTGCATTCATGTGATCGATTTTACCTTGTTTATACATTTCTATAGCGGTATCATCACCAGGCCAATGAGAAAAAGTATTGATTAGAACTAGTTTCATAAGCATTTCAGGATAACGAATAGCAAATTCCTGTGCTACCATTCCTCCAACAGACCAACCTACAATGTGAGCTTTATCAATACCTAAAGCGTCCATTAGCGCTTTTGTATCATCTGCTAGCATCTTATATGTTAACTTCTCAATAGGATGGTCTGATTTTCCAGAGTTTCTATTATCAAATCTAATTACTTTAAAATACTTCGAAAGAGGGATAAATTGCCCAATCCATTCTTCTTTAGTTACTCCAAATCCATGAATTAAAAGCAAAGGCTCTCCTTCACCAAGAATTTCATAACAAATCTTTATATTATTCACATGCGCAAAACTTTCAGTTATATTAAACACCTTTTAAATTAATTGAAATAATTCTTTAATTAGTCTGTTTTATTAAATCTATATTTAATTTTTTAAAAAATCGATCATAATTTTATTTATCTCCGGAGCTTTTGAATAGGGTGAATTATGTCCGGCCTTATCAATGGTTTCTAAGGTACTATTTGGTATAACTTTATGCATTTCAACCATAGTATTACTAGAAGTTAATCTATCATGCGAAGCTGCTAATAATAAAGTAGGGTTTTTGATTTTACTCAAATCATCTAAAGTAATCGTTTTAAAGAGAGCGTTTGATTGATTTATGATATCTTGAGTTGTGGGTAGATCCTTTATTGAATTTTTAATTAGATCTTCTACAGACCATAAACCATAGAATTTCTTTTTAGGATTTGCTTTCATTTCCTTCCTAAATTTTATATAAAAACCTAACCTAGCACCTTTCCAAAAGGCTTCTTCGGGATCCTGTTTTCTTAATTCTAACTCTTCGATCATATTTTTTTTTAGCAACTCAACACCCTGTTCGTTTGGAGCTCCCATGACTGTATTGATTAATATTAATTTATTCAATCGATTCGGATATTTTAACGCAAATCTTTGAACGATGATACCCCCTAATGACCAACCAATAATGTGTGCTTTCTTGATTTTAAGGTAGTCCATTAATCCTCTAACATCATCGGCTAATATCTCAACAGTAAGAGGTTCATTTGGACGATTGGATCCTCCTCCATTGCGGTTATCAAATCTTACAACTTGAAATTTTTCTTTCAACGGACCATATTGGGCAATCCAGCCTTCTTTATTGCCTCCAAAACCATGTACTAGTATTACTGGATACCCTTGCCCTTGCATTTGATAACATAATTTTATTCCATTAACATCTGCATATAATTCTGACAGTTTTAATCCCTTATATTACAAAATTTGTTTCAAATTATTTTTACCTAAAAATTAATTTTAAATAGATTAAATCAAGGTATTGTTTTAATTTATTCATTAATTTTCTAAGAATTTTAATATAATTTTATTTACTTTAGGAGCTTTTTCTTTTGGAGATTCATGTCCTGCTTTTTCTATTATCTGGTATGTGCTATTTGGCATTTTTTTATGAATCTCAAGCATTTTCTCCTTAGGAACTAGTCTATCGTGAGAGGCAGTAAGAAGTAAGGTTTTGTGTTTAATTTCAGGTAGTTTTTCATAGGCATTATGTGTTTTAAAGGACGATGCGATATTTCGAATATCTTGAGCTGTCGGAGGATCTGTCTTATAGTATTTAAGAACATCTTCTACTGACCATAAACCATAAAATCTTTCTTTAGGATTTGCCTTCATTTTTATTCTAAATTTATGATAAAATCCAAATTGAGTACTCTGCCAAAAGGACAACTCTGGATCTTTTTTTGCAAGTTCTAAAGCTTCAATTTTAGAATTAATATAAGTTTCGGGGTCAAAATCATCAGGAAGTTGTGCTAGAGTATTTATTAAAACTAGTTTATTCACTCTATTTGGATATTTCAAAACAAAATTCAAGCAAATCATTCCTCCTAATGAAAGCCCTATTAAATGAGCCCTACTGATTTCTAAATAATCCATCAAACCCTTAATGTCATCTACAAACATTTCCATAGTGTATGGCATATCAGGACGTTCAGATTTACCAGATCCTCTATTATCAAATGATATAATCTTAAATTCTTGTGATAGAGCAGGTATTTGCGCCATAAAACTTTCTTTTTTTGAGCCAAATCCATGTATCAAAACAACTGGATATCCATCTCCGTGGATTTGATAACAAATTCTAACGCCGTTAATATCAACAAATTTTTCTACCACAAATACTGTAAAAATAAAATGAAAATAAGTTTAATTAAAAATAAATTTTTAAAATCATTTTACTTTTAATTTAAT
>JAHLWJ010000424.1 GCA_019057975.1 Promethearchaeota archaeon
TTTTATCCATGGTATATTCAATTTCAAGAAAAAAAATAATAAATTCTCTAAATAATCTAAAGAAAAAGAAGAGTATAGAACCCAAGGATTTATTAAGAGAGCAAGAGACTCAAAATATTTTAGTTGAAAAATTTAGTAAAGCTGAGGATGAAGTTAAAAGAGTAATGAATAAGCTATTGTTATTGGTTGATGAGGATGCAAAGGCTTATGAGAGTGTCTTAAGAAAGATAGGGGAACTAAAAAAGGTAAAGGTTGATAGTAATAAATCAAAAATTGACAGAAATAAGATAAAAATTGATTATAGTAAAGTAGAAATTGACAATAAAGAATTAGAAATTAATTATTATAAAGCAAAAGAATCTGTTCAGAAGGCCTATAAATATGCTGCAGAAGTTCCATTTAAAATGGCTAAATTATGTTATGAAATTTTAAAAGCATCTGAGAAATTATCAAATAAAATTTATTCTTCTGTTAAATCAGATTTTCAAATAGCTATTTCACTACTTAAGGTTAGTATAGAAGGAGCAGCTTTAAATGTAAATCTAAATTTACATGAAATAGATGACAAAAATTTTGTAAAGGAAAAAAGAAAAGAGTTAAATAAAATTCTAAAATATCTAGATTAAGTAGATTAGTATTTATTAATAACATTTATATTATAAATTATAAAGTGACTACAAAATATAATCTTTTGAATAAGAGTACCCTATTTTAACTAAAGATCCTTTTTATAAAGTAAGTGTATGTTTATCAGAAAAAGAAAATAAATATTTAGAATCATTGGGTAAAAAAGCTAAGCTTACTGGAGGTAATAAGATACCTAAGAATATGATAATAAGAGGATTTGTTAAAGCATTTATGGATGTTAATTTAGATACAGCAGGACTTAAAAAGGATGATGATAAGATTTTATTTGAAAGAGTGAGGGGGTTTATAAAGAAATAATTGATATCTTATATGCTAAATTATTTATCTGATTTTAAATCGAAATTTTTTATAGATTGCCAACAATACGAATTATCATATTTATGAACGCTCTATATAAAAAACTAACAATTTAAAAGGGTGCTTTATTAGAGCTATTGTTAGCGAATCATTAATTTTCACAGAAAAGTTGGGGTTAACTCATCTTTTTTATATTTTATTCTCTACTTACTTTTGTACAACAACCAAATTTCACTAAATAAACTCACTATTGCTGCAAATATCTTTATCCATACTTTTTCAGACTTATTCAGAAACCATGTGGGTAGTATTATTAAAATGAAAATGTACACTTCTTATATTATCACCAAGATAATTTATTGTATGGGTTGTCTCTTCTCCACATTCAATACAATATAAAATAGTCTTTGTTTTTTCGGTCATAAATTCACCTCAAATATTTACCCTATAAAAATATTTGATTTAATAATTCATAATTTCTAGGCTCACAAGTACTTTCCCCACAATTATGATAGGAGAAGATGATTTAAACTAATTTATTGGGTTCCTGTAGAATGTTCCGTAAATATTGTAGAAATTTTGCTCCCACTGCTCCATCTAATATCCTGTGATCCAAAGCTAAGCCCAATTTTAACATTGGTTTTATTGTAATATCATCCTCCTTATCTACAACAGGTCTTTTTACTATTGAGCCTACTGCTAATATACCTGCTTCAGGAGGATTTATTATAGGAGAAAAATAATCTATTTCATACATTCCTAGATTTGTAATAGTAAATGTTGACCCTGTTACATCTTTTAATTCAAGTTTATTATCCCTTGCACACTTAACAAGTTTAACTCTTTTATTAGCTATCTCTTCTATTGATAATCTATTAGCACTACGAATGACAGGAACAATTAAGCCATCTTCTATAGAGATAGCAAGACCAATATTAATATCTTTGAAAATAACTATTTTTTCATTTTCTAAAGTTGAATTTAAAATCTGATATTTTTCTAATGAAAGTGCTGTTGCTTTAATTATTAAATCAGTATATGAAATCTTTTTTTCTCCTATTTCCTGATTTATCTTTTCTTTAAAACTCTCTGAACTACTCATATCTACATCAATAAAGAGGGTAATATGAGGAATCTCACTTTTACTTTTAGACATCCTTTTAGCAATAGTTTTTCTTAGACCTGTTAAAGGAATGTTTTTCAAAATTTCGGGAGTTATTGGTTTCTCCTCAATTTCTTTTTCAATCTCTGCTTTTTCTTTCTTTTTTAATTTCTCTTCTTTGGCTGCTTTTAAAACATCTGATTTTATAATTCTTCCACCAGGACCTGTTCCAGATATTTTTGATAAGTTTATTGACATTTCCTTAGCCAATCTTTTAGCAAGAGGTGATGCTAAAATTTTATTGCGACTTACTTTAGTTATTTCTTCTTCTTTTTCTTTGCCTTTCTTTATTTCTCCTTCCTTCTCTTTCTCATACTCTATTACCTTTTCAATAGGAATCTTTTCCTCTTCAGCAACTTTTACTTTTACTTTCTCTTCTTTTGATACTTTTAAGGGTGCTAACTTTTTTCTAACAATTTCCTCAGGTATCTCTTCATCCTCTTCCCCTATATATGCTATTACCTCAGTAACTGGAACCTCCTCCCCTTCTTCTGCTAATATCTTTTTTAAATATCCGGTTTTAAAAGATTCAACTTCAATGGTTACCTTATCGGTCATAACATCAAGTAAAGGTTCGCCCTTTTTTACATGCTCTCCCTCTTTCTTCAACCAATTTACTATAAAACCACTTTCCATTGTCATTCCCAACTTTGGCATTATAACTTTGTGCATTAAATATCCCCCTTTTTAAAATAAGAAAAATAATATTTCTTTTTTGTTCAATTTTTCTGATTTTATTACTTTTTTACTTCTTTATTTAAATTATTTAAAATAAAATGAAATATTATTAAATTTATTTGACATTTTATAGAAATTTATTATATTATGTTTATTAATATACCATAATATTTAAAATATTATTTAAAACTATGTTTAAAGAATCAAGAAAAGAAAAAATAATTAGCTTACTTAATGGAAAAAAAGAATATAAAGTAGAAGCCTTGCGTAAATATTTTGATATATCTTTGGCTACTATACATAGAGATCTAAATGAACTGGAAAGAGAAGGAAGAGTAAAAAAATTTCATGGCGGGGTGTCGCTTAATATTGTTGATGATATTGAAACCAGAAATACCATAAGGCTAAGAACTAATGTGGAATTGAAGAAAAAAATAGCGACTAAAGCTTTAGAATTTGTTGAAAATAAGGATTGCCTCTTTTTGGATGATTCTACAACCTGCTATTACTTTGCAGAGGCACTTTCTGAGTCTAAGTTTAGGGATATTGTTATTGTTACAAATTCTTATTTAGTTTCGGGGTTATTTATAAAAAATGAAAATATACAGGCTGTTTCCACTGGTGGGCTATTGTCAAAAGAGTGCAATTGTTTTGTTGGAACCCATGCTGTTGCTACTATTAATGAGTTTAATGGAAATAAATTTTTTCTCTCTACAGCTGCAATATCTATAAAAGGTGAATTAAGTGATGTTTACCAACATGATTCAAATGAGATAAAAAGAGCGATGTTTAAAAAATCAAAAGAGCATATTTGTTTGGTTGATTCTACTAAATTTAATCGTATAGGACAATGTAAGGTATTTTCAATATCTGAGATGGATAAAATAATTACTGATAATGGTTGTGATAGGAAGACAAGAGAAGAATTTTCTAAAGTTGGTAAGGAATTAACAATTGCATAGGGTTTATTTGGCAGTGAGTTAATTTGTTAGTTAAATTATAAGTCATATTTAATATCATTTTAGATAGGAGCAATATTGGCTAATTTATTAAAAGATTTGGTAATGAACCATTAAAGTTACTCTAAATTTGTTCTTTGACAATTTAAATTCTCTGATTTAGTAACTTACGTAGTAGTATAACTTAATTATCATTACGATGATTAAATCGCCATTCCATCTCTTTTAAGTAGATATTCTAGTTCTTTTTAAAACAGTTTTATCAAACTTTCTATTTAATCCACATTTAGAACGGTGCTCCTGTCCACTATAATATTGCCAAATTTTTTTATTGCCACAGCGAGGACAAATTTTCATGGCCAAAATTTACTTTATTATCAGTGAATTGTCAAAGTATTAAGGGCAATTTTGATGGTCTATTACCAAAAAAAATAATCATTTTTAGAATTGGAGGACTATTATGGCTTCAATTGAGAGATTCCTCATAGAAAATTGTCCAAATCATGATAC
>JAHLWJ010000425.1 GCA_019057975.1 Promethearchaeota archaeon
TCAGTTTATTTGTTTTTTTAAAAATTTATATGATACCAAGATGAATTAAGAGAGAATGCTCTATTGCTATTAATTTTTCTTCAGTTACTATTCCTATGAATTTAATTAACCGTTTCTTATCCACAGTTCGAATTTGATTTGATTTTACTTTTGAATCTTTAGGTAGTTGTGTCTCCTCTTTTAAAAGAAAGACTTCAAAAGGGTATATCTTATCTGTTTTTGAGGTAATTGGAAGAACAGTAACTGTATCTGAAAATTGGTTATTTCGGTCGTTAGATATCACTAATGCTGGTCTTGTCTTACCTATCTCATAACCTACTACTGGTTCTAAAGATACTACCCAAATTTCTCCTCTTTTTGGAAAATCCATCTCATTTCCACCCTTCTAAAGTTATTTTTTCCCAATCTTCATTAATCTTTTTATCTTCCTTTCTCGTAGCTTTATATCCTTCTATTAACCTTCTATCTAATTTCTCTCTTTTTATCCTTTCTAATTTTTCTTTTAAAGCATCAGCAATAAATCTACTTTTATTAGAGAGATCTTTTATCTCTTCAATTAAACTCTCTGGTAAAGTAATATTTAACCTTTTCATGTTCAATACCTCCTGTATTATTTATACACTAATTAATATGTATTGTCAATACAGATTTACAACTTATAATTACTTATGGATGATAAATTGAAAGTTGACAACTACTCTTTAAGTAGTTTGGTTTTAATAGTTTATTTATGAACTAAAGGTAAGATTTTTTCTTACCTTTAGTTTACATATTTTTATCAAAAAGTCAAGTAATTGAGTTTAATTTTAAATATAATATCTCATGTGATGTCTTTAATTTTTTAAAATTTGATGTTTAATACACAAGATGAGTTTTTTAAATCTACTTTTCTTCCTTTAGAATTTTTAAGAATATCTCAACTATTTTAGGATCAAAGTCAGTTCCAGAAGAATTTTTAATTATTTCCATTACTTCATTTTTAGAGTATGCTTTCCGATAAGGACGATTTGAAGTCAAAGCATGATATACATCTGCAACAGCCATAATTCTCGCTCCCAGAGGGATATCTTCTCCTTTTAGACCATCTGGATAACCTTTTCCATTCCATCTTTCATGATGATGCAGAATTATAGGAATTATGCTGTGGAAGTAGCGAATCGGTCTTAAAATTTCAACAGCGATCTCTGGGTGTTTTTTAACCTCATCAAATTCCTCTTCCGTAAGTTTTCCATTTTTAAACAAAATCTTTTTAATAATTCCAAGCTTGCCCAGATCATGTAATAAAGATGCTAACCTTATGAGATCTATTTCATTTTCAGATAAATTTAATACCTTACCAATTTTTGCTACATATTGACTGACTTTATCAGCATGTTCACCTGTGTATTCGCTTTCTATCTCTATAGTCTTCATAAAAGCAGAAATTGTTTCCACGACAATATGATTTGCATGTCTGCTAACCTTTTCTAACTTCTCTTTTAGAGATTCGACCTTTTTCTCACCTTCTGATATGGGAATTTTATCTATCTTTATGTCATTGAAGGAATATACACGATTACCCCCATCTTCCTTAACCTTGTGTAAAATTTGATGCGCAAAATCGAGTAAGTCAGTAGATTTAATTATTCTATCTTCGGGATAGGATGCAACTCCCATACTTAATCTCAATCTAACTCTGTGTTTTTTATTGCCAAAATCGTATGAATTCACAGCATCTAAAATTTTATTAGACAGATTTAAAGCTTCGACTCTATCTACTCCAGGGAAGATAATTATAAACTCTTCTCCACTAAATCGAATAACAGTATCATATCGACGCACTTTTCCTTTTAACTTTCTTGCTAACTGTTTTAATACTAAATCTCCAAATTTATGACCATGAACATCATTTATTGATTTAAAATAGTCTATATCCATTATAGTTAATGAAAGGGGGTGAGAATCTCTTTTAGCATATGCAAACTCCCTTTCAACTGCTTCTTCGAGATAACGGAAGTTATAAAGCCCGGTATGAGGATCTATAATAGTTAATTCTTTCAGTTCCTTGTTTACTTCTTTAAGTTCTTCATATAATTTTCATTGTTCTTTCTCCATCTGCTTTCGCTTAGTGATATCTTTTAATGTCCCTATGCTCGCTACCTTACCTTTATAATTAATAAGTTCCACATTCACATTAACACAGACTCTGGTCTTTCCATCCTTATGTAACATACGAAATTCGTATTCACTAGGAACATATTCTCCAGCCCGTCTTCTAAAATAACGATCTGCAACAAACTCTAAATCCTCAGGTGCGATAAGTTTTCTAAAATCCATACCTATAATTTCATCTATTGTGTAACCAATCATTATTGCAAAAGCTTCATTGACAAAACTCATTTTTGTATCCTGCATAATAAAGATACCATCCTGCATACACTCAACCAATTTACGATATTTCTCTTCAGACTGTTTCAATTCTTCTTCTGTCTTATTATGCTCAGTGATGTTTACTTGCTTTACAATCTTTTCTGACTTACGTTTCATATTCAGTCTTCCCTTAGAATTAAAAAACTGTAAAAAAGGCAAATATTTAACATATTTTCTTTTAGTTATATATTCACATTTTAAATAAAAGGATATTGAGTTTATTTAAGTTTCTTATTGGTAAGATCCAGGAATCATAATTATGTAAGTTTATTAGGTATTCTAAGCTTATAATCCAACGCATATTTTTTAAGATATTTTAAGATATGAGGTTTTTTTGTAATAATTTTTAAAACAAGTCTCCATGGAAAATCAATATCTCCATTCTCATTTATAATGTTTAAAAATTTCTCCTGATTAAATATATTAAAAAGTTCATCAATATCATCATCACTTAGATTTAAAAATATATTTCTCATTCTAAGTCCTTGCTCAATCTCTTTTCCAATATCCTTCTTCCAGAGATTTTGATATTTTGATAAAAAACTTTCAGTAAAATCCTGCTTATATAATGCTTCAACTGCAACCTGTGCACACCTTTTGGCACTTATAAGTCCATAATAGAGACCACCACCTGTAAGTGGTTTAACCTGACATGCTGCATCTCCCACTATCATTACTCTATTACTGTAAGTTTTTTTAATTAAACCTAATGGTATTTTTCCTAATGATGCTTTATTATTATCAAAATTCTTAAATATATTGGAAAAAGGCTTCAAATTAAATTTTCTTAATTTGTTAAAATAATATTTAAGTAATTTATTGGAATTAGAAGTTATTCCCATACCAAATCTTATTCTTTTGTTGTTAATTGGAATTAACCAGGCAAAAAAACCTGGAATATAACTTCTACTTATTATTAGATGAACGGAATTTTCATTATACATATCTAAACTTATCTCAGAAATTAATCCATATATAATTTCTTTTGGTCCTTCTAAATCAAACCATTTTGCAACATCAGAATCTACACTATCTGCTCCGATAAGTAACTTTGTCTTTATTGTTTCTTCTTTACCATTTTGTAAAAATTTTATAGTTAGATAGTCTTTATTTATATCATTTTTTGGAATATATGATGTTTTAGAAATTTGTGATGTGGTTTTTTTCCTCCCATCAATTCCAATAGCTTCTGCTCCTATAATATATTCAACCCCACTACTTATAGCCTGCTTAGCTAATTGTTTGTCAAATTTTTCCCTATCAATAACTACAGCCCTAACTTCATCATCACCTATAAACAACTTTTTACCAGATATAGTATGGATATAAGCAGATTTTAATTCATTTAACACAATCTCATCGGACACATTTGCTAAAGATATAAGCTTAGGTGAAACAATACCAGCACATTGAACTGGCTTTCCTATCTCATTATCCTCTTCTAATACCATAACTTTATAATCCTTTTTAGCAATATCTCTTGCAACAGCACTTCCGATAGGTCCCCCTCCTACTACTAATACATCACAATCCAAAACTTATCTCCTTTATAAATACTATTAAAAAAATAACCTTCCTTTTTATAAATATAATGTTAATATTAATATAGTATACTAAAATATATTTACTACCTAAAAATGGCTATTTGTCTGGTAAAGGATTTTTAAAGGTGGCTCTTTATTTAAACAGATTTCTATAACAATCACCTCCATTAATAATACTTTTTTTAAATATATTTATTGATTAAAATAATTATATTGCTTATAATATATGCTTATAATATTTAACATAAAATTTTAATTTTAGCAAGTAATATTAATTGACTTTCTATATATTTTAAAATAA
>JAHLWJ010000426.1 GCA_019057975.1 Promethearchaeota archaeon
ATCCCAATATTACCTCAAAGATTAGTCAAGGATGTCTTAGAATTCATGGATGAGGATGCGATATTAATTAACGATGGTGGAGATATTGCTTGTTATACTTTAGAGCAAATAGATTATTATCAGCCAAGACCACCACTCTCCTTTTTGCAAGCTGTTGGTATGGGTCATCTGGGGACTTCTGTAGGGTACGGAATTGGAGCGAAGCTGGCAAAACCGGATAAACAGGTTATATCAATATCCGGCGATGGTAGTTTTATGATGAATATTCAAGATCTCGAAACTGCTGTAAGATTAGGTTTAAGCAATCTAATCTTTGTGATAGCGAATAATAGCGGTTGGGGAATGCTCAAATCAGGTCAAAAACTATTTGTAAACAAACATTACATTGATGTGGAATTACCCAATTTTGATTATGCTAAATGTGCTGAAGGATTTGGGTGTTATGGAGAGGTTGTGACTGATCCAAACCAACTTAAACCGGCTCTAGAAAGAGCTAAGAATTCTGGAAAACCAGCTGTAATAGATGTTAAAACAGCTTGGACAATCCCAGATGCGACAAAACTTTTAGGAAGCATGGGAATACTTTAATTATGGTGTATTATCGTGAAAGTTGCTATATTTGAGGGTAAAGAACAAATAGTAATTAAAGACGGTGCTAGACCTGAAATTAAAACTGACGAAGTATTAATTCAGGTTAAAAAAGTTGGAATATGTGGATCAGATGTTGGTTCCTATGAATCTGGAGGCCCATACTTACCTGGAAAAATAATTGGTCATGAATTTTCGGGAGAATTAGTTGAGATCGGTGAAAATGTCAAAAAGTTGAAGGAAGGAATGAAAGTGACTGTAAATCCTCAAATTCCCTGCCACGAATGTTATTATTGCCTTCACGATCAAGAGAACATGTGTAAACTGCAGAATTATTCATTGGGTACTACTGAAGATGGTGCTATGAGAGAATTTATTAATGTCAAGGCTGAAAGAGTTCATGTTTTACCAGATAACGTAACTTATGAGGAAGGCGCTACAGTTGAACCTCTCTCAGTAGCTGTTTATGCTGTAGAACAATCCGGATTTCAATTAGGTCAAAACGCAGCAATCATAGGAGCCGGACCTATAGGTTTGATGATAATCCAGGTATTAAGAAACGCTGGTGCTAATAAAATTTATGTGATTGAGCCAGTAGAATCAAAACAAAAAATAGTGATGGAAGTCGGTGCTGACAAAGTATTCTTGCCAAAAGCGTGGAATAAGATTGTGAGGCTTACAGATAAATTGGGTCCAGATCACGTTTATGAATGTGTAGGTTTATCATCTACCTTTACTACATCATTACAATTAATAAAAAAAGGTGGAAATGTTACTTTAATCGGTATGCATGCGAAAATACTCGAAATCAAGAATATACTCTTAATGACAACTAATAACATTTCAGTAAGGGGAGTTTATGGATATAATCATGATATATTCAAAACAGCCATAAATCTATATGCTCAGAAAAAAATAAGAGTTGATCCGCTGATAACCAATCGAATAAGACTGGAACAAGTTCCTGAGATGTTTAAAGTTTTAGGAAATCCTCCTCATGACGAATTAAAAGTAATTGTCGATTTTGAATAAGTGTTAACTAAATTTTTTTTTATTTTTTTTTTCATTATAGCATTCTTAAAGACTTAATGACCTATTTTTAAAGATTTAATTTGATGAATTTGGTAAATATTTATAAATTCATGTAACAATAAATAAGATATTCACCAATTTTGTGAATAAAAATTAAGAGGTTAATCTAATGGAAGATAAAATGAGTCCATATGATGCGAAAATATGGACGAAATCTTATGACGAACATGTTAAACCCAATTTAGAATATCCTAAAGGGAGCCTTGGTAAAATTTTTGATGATGCCATGAATAAATATCCCGAAAGAATCGCATGCTATTTTATGAAGCGGGAAATGCCTTTCAAAGAATTAAGGGAATATACACACAGATTTGCGACGTTTTTACAGAAAAATGGTTTAAAAAAAGGAGATCGTGTTGCTATAAATCTAGCTAACTGCCCTCAATATCTGGCTGCACATTTTGGAACAATTTTAGCGGGCGGAGTAGCATCGGGGTGTTCACCGCTTTTAAGCCCAACTGAAATTGCTTATCAAATAAACGATAGTGAGGCTAAATTTTTTGTTACTTTGGATGCTGTATATGAGAAAGTATTAATGAAGGTAATAGATAAGCTGCCAAATCTTAAATGTGTGATTACGACTAACATTTCTGATTACATGGGGCTTTCAAAACCTATAGTATTTCTTGGTAAGCTACTAGGTAAAATACCAAAAGGAAAAGTTGAACCTTATTCCGGAAAATTAATTATTGATTTCAAGGATGTGATGGAAACACCCATTGACTTACAGGATGTAGATATAGATGTGAAAAATGATCTTGCCCTACTTCAATATACCGGCGGAACCACAGGGTTACCTAAAGGCACAGAACTTACTCATGCTAACTTAATTACTAATGTAGTTCAAGTAGCAACATGGTTAGATAGAAGGGAAGCAAAGGAAGGCGAAAATAATTTATCTGCTTTTCCGCTCTTTCATTTAGCTGGTTTAGCTATGAGTATGATAACTTTATATACTTCGGGAGGACAAATCTTAATTGCAGACCCTAGAGATACAGACCATATTATAGAAGAAATGATAGAAAAAAACCCAAAAATACTGGTAAATGTACCAACTTTATTTTTATCAATAAAGAACAACCCAAAATTAAAAGATGTACCCAAATCTACTTTCAATAATATAGATATGTATGTTTCTGGGGCTGCACCTTTTCCCGCAGAAGCAATTAGGGATTTCGAAGAATCTATGCTTGGTACGAATAAGGTTTTAGAAGTTTACGGGATGACTGAAACAAGTCCAATTCTTACTATGAATCCTTTTAAAGGGAAGAAGAAAGTTGGAACTGTAGGTTTACCCGTACCTGACACTGAGCTAAGACTTGTAGATATTGAAACTGGAAAGCAAGTAGAACTTGGACGACCAGGAGAAATTATTTGTAAAGGTCCTCAAGTTACAAGAGGTTACTTTAACAAACCAGACGCAAACGCAAAAACTATTATTGATGGATGGCTTCATACTGGTGATGTTGGTGTTATGGATGAGGATGGATTCATAACGATTGTGGATCGAACTAAAGATATGTTAATCGTAAGTGGGTATAAGGTTTATAGCGTTCATGTAGAAGATGTAATGACAAAATATCCAGATATAGAATTAGTAGCAATCATAGGTTTGAAAGATCCAGACCGCCCGGGGAGCGAAATTGTTAAAGCAGTCGTTCAACTTAAGGAAGGAGTTCAGCCAACTGAAAAAGTCCAAGAAAACTTAAAAAAATATGCTGCTGAACATCTCTCAAAATATGAAAATCCAAAATTATGGGAATTCAGAGAAACTTTACCTTTAACTGCAGTAGGAAAGGTACTAAAAAGATCTCTCCGAGAAGAAGGGACAAAAAAGGAATAAAAAATTATTTTTTTTTCTTATTTATATAAACTTATTTTAAGGATTTTATCAAGTACTTATCATAATTATTAATTTATTTCTAAATCAAAGAGTTGATAAAATTGGTTATTAAAAAAGGACAAGTTCAATGTATTAACGATGAAATTCTCGAAAAACTCTCGCTAAAAACCCGTAATAAGTTTTTAAATTACAATTTGATGAGTTTTTTAAAGCCGAAGCACTTCAATTTCCTTAAACAAGCCCAAAAGTTTTTTGTGAAATTTGAAAAGGACAATAGCATAACCCATAACGAAGATTTCTACGAATGGATACCCGAAATTGGCAGAAACGGATATATTACTCGAATGCATAAATTTGATAATATTGGGTTAAACTTCGAGCCTTACGGGATGACGACGGAATTTATGAGGGTTTTAGCTATGGATTTCTTTGATCCACAGCTAACAATGGGCGCTGGAGCTACAGTTTTAGCAGTAAATCCGTTAATGCTTCATCATGAAAATGTTGATCTTCGACTAAGAGCGTTAAAAGAATTAGTAACTGGAGAAAAAATAGGTTGTATATGTATTACAGAGCCAGAAAGAGGTTCCGATGCCGTACATATGCTTACTACTTGTGAAGAACAAGAAGATGGAAATTTTATTCTCAATGGAGAAAAAATGTATCAAACTAATGGAAGCAAAGCAGATTGGGCAGTAGTTTATGCTG
>JAHLWJ010000427.1 GCA_019057975.1 Promethearchaeota archaeon
ACTATTAAAAAATTAAAAATTGGAGCAAGGTATATTTTCCAAATAGATTTTTTAATTTTTGGTAATTCATTGTATCCTGATTTTAGATATCTGTTTTCTAAATCAGAAGATTTTAATCCTTGATCAGGATCAATATTGAAATGTTCTAATAGCTCATCAACGGATTGAGAATAATAAGTTTCACTGGAATTTTTTACTGTTGACATATTCGTTATAAATGTACTAATTGTTAAATAATAAATATCATAAATTCTAAAGTTTTTAACAGTGTATAATTTCTTAAAAATTCTTAATGATATTTAAAGAATTAGAGTTTTAATTCTTGAGGATCTCCCAAGATATCTTTTAGTAAGTGATATTTCTTTCTAATAGTAGTACTTGAGAATTTGCTATATCTTTCAATAACACTCTGTGTAAAAATCTTTCTGTTTTCCAAGGTTTGTCCAATATAATAGATTAAGCCAGCTGTGAAAGCTTTATAATTTAGGTTTTGGATTTGTTTATATGGAATTAAGTTGAGGATCTTATCTACTAACAACTGCATATTAATTTTCGTCTTTTCAAATTGAGACTTATTTGAAAAGAATTCTTGGACTTTCTCATATGGAATACTATTCAAATCTTTTCGAAATACAATTTTTATCTTATTTTTAATCTCTTCTTCTAATAATGAAGCATCTTTGTGTTCTTTTAACATTTTTTCAGTTCTTTTTGCCTTTAACATGGCATTTGATAACATCTTTTTATTGATCTTATGGCCTAACTCCTTGGAAGCTCCAATAAATTCTTCAATCCGAATATTTGTGGTGTCTTTTATTTTCAGCCAAATTATAGCCAGAAATATTATAACCATATTTTGATAATTATGTCTGTGATATTTATTATAGCGTAAATAACGATCTTTAATCTCTCGGTATTTTACATTATCTATATTTAATCCAATACCATGACTTTTTAGTAATTCAATGGTTTTCTTTTGTTCTGTGAAATCGGATTCGTAATCGCGAAACCACTTTTCGAGTGTCTTTATCCGTTCATATTTTTCGCGTATGATTGGATCTTGCAAAGCTTTTGAGTCGTTAGCCCGGATACGCCTTTCATAATCTCTTTGAGAATCTGAATAGTATTCACCGTAAGTTTGTATATCCTCAGAAGCTAATTTTTCTTCTAAGATTAAACCACAATCTTGGCAAATTATATCCCCACCCTCCCGTTTCACATTTTTGTGCTGACACTTCGAGTTTTCCATATCTATATCCTCATTACTCCTCAAAAAAGAAATCAATTTATGCTTTTTATTTGAAATAATACTAAATTTTCATAAATACTAAATTTTTATAAATTTCAAAAACAATAATAAGTAAAAATATAATTGCATAAAAAATTTTCTTACAATTTTAATAGAAAGTGTGATGGCAAACATGGAACATAAGAAAGTGTCAAAATTTCTTGAAATCATCGGATATATTTTTATGAGCCTTTCTTGCCTTGAAATTGCTTTATTTATCTCATTAAATTTCATGGAATTTAATGATATTGAGACGAATCCAATTTTTCTTTCAGAATTTATTTACGGATCTAATTATATTTCCTTAACAGGAACAGTATTATGGATATTTCTAATTATTTCTATGGGCTGTTATGCAATAATTGGTTTCGTTATGTCCAAAACTGCTAAGAGTAATAAGATTAAAAATAATTTATTAGCTAAACTTATGGTTGTTATTGGAATGGTAATTTTACTAGGAGGTTTTGTTAAGATGGATTATATAGTTCTGTTAGGTAAGACTGATATATCTACACTTTCTGGAGATATTTCATTCCAATCGGCTTTATATGATTTTACACCAATTTTACCTGCGATATTTTGGACATATTTCATTTCTGCCACATGTTGCTTTATGATTGCTGGATTAATAATCGCTACCCTTGGTATTAAATGGAATTTATTAATAGAAAAACCAGAGGATACAAAATAATAAAAAGAAATTAAAAATATAAAAAGGTTAATTTACTTTAACCAAAATTGTGAAATCATTTATGTAAGCTTACCTTTAATCTGTTTGGCACGACTACGAAGTGTTACTTCTGTGATTTTTGCAATACAAGCAACCTTTGATTGTGTTTTTCTAATAGAACCATTCTTTGCTGCAATATAAATACAAGCAGCAGCCAAACCTTTCGGATCTTTTCCTGTTCGTTTTAATCCGTTTTTCGAAGCATTTTTTAACATATTAATTGCGTTTTTTTGAATTTGAATTGGTAGGTCTAATTCATTTCCAAAACGAAATACCAGAGACTCGGCAGTAATAGGTTGATATCTAAGGTTTAATTCAGGTAAAACCTCCCTAATTATCATTGCAAGACTCCTATGAACAGTTCTTCTTGGTGTTAAAGAGGCTTCACATACCTCATCTAATAATCGGGGAAAGTCATGAACACGAATCGCAGCATATAATGATCCTGCTATGAATCCGTTAATTGACCGTCCCATTGTTAACTTTTTCCTTGCTACAATGCTATATACTTTCCAAGCAGTCTCTGAAATATATTCCGGAATATTAAGCTTAGACGTAAGCATTTTTAGTTTTGGTTTAGCTTCCCAAAAATTCCTTTCAATACTCGAAATTAAAGAATTTTGAATTTTTGAAAGACGAGAAAAAAGAGCTTGTTCTTTCGCACCAATGCTCTTCCCTTTACTGTCTGTCTTCGTGTTAGGGAGCATAGTACGAGGTCCAAAATCTCTCCAGCGTGGTTCTGTCCTACGGCGGGTCTGTATCTCCTCCACAGTGTAAGCTCTGCGTTCATTTCCCACAAAAGTCCTTTCAAAGATTAATCCACAGTTTAAACACACTTTGTTGCCATCCCTTGATTCAATAAATGGAGTATCACAACAATAAGTTTGAGGTACGACGTTCTCATCGACTTTATTATTAAAATAACGATTACGGTATTGTTCGTTCATATTTTCTCACAAATTATTAAATTAAAAAAGAATATGGCAAGTTCAATAATACCCATATCACAACGGTGATAAGACAATGTGAAAATAACTTGAATAATATTCATACATCTAGTTGTATATTTAAATCTATGTCTCATTAATTGACATTTTTCTGAATTTTTTTTTTACAAATTAAATAAATAAGAAGGTATCGATTCATTTTTTTTCAATAAAATGTAAAAAAAATATCAAAATGTTTAGCCTAAGGATTTATGATAAATTGATACTAAGTAATAATAATATAATTTCAATTATTATTGTTTTATAATGAAAATCGCTAGAATTAATGTTGATACTGAAAAATTAAAATATGAAGATATATCAAGAGAATCAAAATACTTCCTATTGGGTGGTCGTGGTTTAAGTTCTCAAATTATTCATGATGAAGTGCCACCATTATGTGACCCTTTAGGTGAAGATAATAAACTAATTCTTACTACGGGGTTACTTACAGGAAGTCCTTTTCCTTGTTCTGGTCGTACTTCAGTTGGGGCAAAAAGTCCGTTAACTAAGGGGATAAAAGAAGCGAACGTAGGTGGTCGCCCCTCCATAATGCTAGCCTCTTATGGAATAAGAGCATTAGTTTTAGAAGGGAAATCACCGGAATTAAAATTTATTTTCATTGATAAAGATGGTATTAAATTTGATTCTGCTGAGAAATATAAAGGATTTGGGAATTACAAGCTTCATGAGGATTTAACTATAAAATACGGAAAAAGATTAGGGATTTATTCAATTGGTCCTGCTGGAGAACATTTAATGAAAGCTGCTAGTGTTGCTACGAACGATTTAGAAGGATACCCAAGTCGTCATGCCGCTCGAGGTGGTTTAGGTGCCGTTATGGGGTCTAAGAAGATCAAAGCAATTATTATTTTTCCTAGAAAAAGTTCAGAAGTCCGAATATCTGATATAAAAAAGTTTCGAGAAGTTTCAAAACCATTTGCCAAAAAACTTGCAGAGTCCAAAAAGAACTTTTCAATTTATGGTACTCCAAATATGGTTAGATCGATGAGTGCTTATGGAGGGTTGCCTACCAAAAATTTTAGAATGGGTTCATATGATAAAGCCATTAATATATCCGGGGAGAGACTTCATGAGCTTGTTACTGCTAGAAATGGAAGGAAACGCGTTCCATGTAGTCCTACATGTGTTATTAAATGTTCTAATATAATTGTTGATGAGAATGGAAACCATGTTACCTCAAGTCTTGAGTATGAAACTATCTT
>JAHLWJ010000078.1 GCA_019057975.1 Promethearchaeota archaeon
TATTTTTTTTGGAATATCTCTTCTATATCTTTCATAAAGCTCACCAGATTTTTACCTTAAGAATTTATAAAAAAACCAAATTATTTATTTTTAGTTAATAGTAGGCTAATAATGAATCTTATTTGACATATACGATATTTAAAGCAAAAATTCATAGAAAAACACATAAGTAGGAGTATTCTCTTAAGATATATGATAGAAATTTGACATCACAGATTTTTCTTTTTTTTAATCTTTATACCGATGATAAATCCTTATTCCATAATATCAAGCATAAAACAATATTATTTTAACATATTTTTAATCTTTCCTTTATCAAATTTTTAAATGAGTCCATTAGCGATATCTTTCTTAATCCGCAAAAGGATTCTTTATGTTCTAATAAACCTCCACACTCACTATATTATTTTTAATGAAATAACAATTCACTATTATTTACACTATAGTCAAAGGATTTAAATAGTAAAGAAAGTATATATTTCATAAGAATATATATTATATGTAAAGTATAAACAAAAGAGAAATATATATTTTTTAAAATGGCTCCAGAAAAACAACGACCTAAATATTTCCCTAAAAAAACCATTAAGGAGATTTTAAGGAACAATGGATTCAAGCAAATTATGAATGGAACCGTGGATTTAGTGAATGAAGTAATATCAAAGATATCTAATGAGATTGCATTAGGGGCCATAAAATTAACACGTCTAAAAGGTGTAAAGACGATAAAAAACGAAGCAATAAAAATCAGTGCTCAAGATTTTATAGGAAGAAATTTAGATAACTTAGAAGTAAAATTATTCACGAATGGACAAATTAGGATCATATTAGAGCAAAATGCTGCAAGGCGAATTTCAAGCGAGTCACTTGATTACTTAAATGAATTAATTTCAAAGACGGCTGAAGATATAGCATTAGATGCTGCGAAACTAATCCATTCAAGGGGATCTGAAATTGATCAAGGTATGGCTATTAAATTAAGCACTAAAAAATTTTTAGGTGTTCAAGAAAAGAATGAAAATAATATTTATTTTGAGGAGGGCATTTAAACACGAAAGATATGTTTAATGGTTATATGGCGACTGTATGTGATGTAATATATAATGCTATGAATGACGGGGATTATGATATATTAAGAGGAATCCAATCATTTGATTTATCTCCTTGGATGGGATTAAGAGGTATAGAAGTTATTTTGACTGTAATCGTAGACTTGTCAATTGCCTCTAATCCTTTTAGATTTGATTTGGATTATGAAACAGAACAACAATATAATGAATTTGGTATTTATGATCGAATAAGGAAACGATTCGAATTAGAGAAAGAAGGAAAGATTTCATTTGGTACATTAAAATTTGCTTTAGGTGATTTAAATAATAAGAAAGAGAAATTAGAAAAATTAGCAGAGAAGGGATTTATAAAAATTGAGCCAACAGGTGAAATTTTTGCAAACGATTGTAAAATTTCTCTTACTAAAATCTGGGATGAATTTATTCAAGAAATAATTAGTAATGAAGTTAGATTAAAGTTTTTTGTAAGCTCCTTGGGAAAGATGATTGCACTAGGGATCGGGGAACGCGGAATAAGATTTATTAAACCTATTATTATCGCATTGAATCGTGCTCAGAGTAATAGTAATGAGATAAGCTTACAAGATTTCTTTGATATCTATGTTGAGGCTGGATTTCCTTATTATTATTTCCCAATTTCTATTCGAACTGATGAAAAGAAGCATGAATCAATTAGATTGATTGATTTCAAAAATCGTGAAAAAATTTTATTTAAAAAACATTCTATAAATGCATTACAAATATGGCGTACTGCTGCCAGTAATTATTTGTTAGAGAAAAGAAAAGGAGTTCGAGGTAGAAAATGAAAATTAATGATGTAGAATATGAATATTTTATTAATTCTTTTGCAGAATTGATATATGATGGATTTATTGATGGAGATAATCGTCTTTTAAGAGGGGTACAAACATTTGACCTCTCAACTTATTCCCATCTGGAAGGAATTGAATCTATTATTTCTGTAATGTTTGCATTGACAATTGACGCTAGAATTGAAGCAAAAGATCTAGAAAGGCTACTTACTAACGATAAAGAATACTATGAAGAAACTGGAACATATGAAAAAATGATTGAAAGATTAAATAAAAAAAAAAATGGAGAAATTCAATTCTTTCTAATAAAGAATGCATGTAGCGGATTAAAGAATGTAATTAAAAATTTATTCTTATTGCAGGAGGAGGGATATATTGAAATAATTGGAGATGAGATAGAGAATGCGAAGCTTAAATTATCTACGATCTGGGATGATTATCTTGATTATGTTATAAAGCAAGGATTTGAATCAGAAGTATATGGGAGTTCAATAAGTAGAATGATAGCGTCAGCTCTTCTAAAGAAGGGTTTTCGATTAATACATCCAATAACTAAAGCATTACTAAAGTCAGAAAAAAATAGCGGAGAGATGAATCCAAGCGACTTTCAAAAGTTATTTGAAGATGATGATTTAGAATATCGACATTTTACAAATGTTATTGAAAGAGATCAAAAAAAGCCTAAAGACATTAAATTAATTCATCATAAAAGTGATTCTAAGATCATTTTTAATAAGGCGTCGTTATACGCAGCAAAAAAATGGTTAACTTTAGTAGAGGAATTAAAATTAGAAGAAGAACGAAAAATTTAAGATAAGGTAAATGTAAAATGTCCAAGAAAAGTGAAAATTCTTTTAAAATTTTTTCTCCTGATCAAATTGTTGAGAGTAAAACTGACATTATTGGAGATGAATATCAGAAAATCTTCAATGATGTTTGGAAAATTATTAGGTATCAACAAAAATATTATATCAGCGATGGAATACCGGGGTTTCTTTTTTATGGTGATGTTGGATTAGGTAAAACATTAATCGGAAAGACTCTTGCTAAAGAATTAAATTGTCAATTAATCTTTATTGATGGAGCAGATATTGCTCGGTCATTATATGGTCAATCTGAAAGACAAATTTCAATATTATTTCAAAAAGCAAAGGAGTATAGATATTCTATAGTTTTAATAGATGATTGTGAATCAATTTTTCCTAAAAGAGATTGGATAAAGGGAGAATCATGGCATCTTGCTCAAAATAATGTTTTTTTTCATCAAATTGATGATTTAGATTCATCTAAAATATCCGTGATACTTACAACGAATAGATTTGATCTTATCGATAAAGCTATTAAAGATAGACTATATAATATAAAGTTTCCCAAGCCAAATCAGAAAACTTTAATAAGCATCGCAAAAAGAAAATGTTTAAAATTAAAAATTAATTTTGATTTATTAAAATCAAATATGAAATTTGAAGATATTAATTCCATCAGAACTCTAGAGAAAGAAATATTGTCAATATATATTAATGAGATATTGAATAATGAAATCCCGTCACAGTGACGGGATTTGGAGTTGATTAATATGACTTTTATTATGGTTCATTGTATTGAAAATAGCATTGCTTCAATCATCTGGGACTGGTTTGAAGGAAGATCAAGAAAAGAATTGCAGTCATATTTTATGGAAAAGCTTGATACTAGAACATTTTTAATGGAATTAAATGGAGAATTATTATCTTTATTATGGTCATTAAAAGAAAGATATGACAATAAATTAGATATTTTTATAGCAGAACCCTTATATGAAAGGGATTTACCCGAAGAAATTAAGGAGGTAGTAAAATGTCTGAAAGAAAACCCGAAAAAAAGAAAAATTTTAGAAAAAGTAAAGGATCTGAAGATAAGATGCTCATTGAATTTGAAAATGAGATAAAAGTATTAATAAATTCTAATAATATTACTCATTCTGCTTTAACTAAAAAAGCAGAAGAGGGTCTAGATAAAATTATTGATAAAATTGTGGAGAAATATTATGAGTGAAGAAATACTTAATATTGAAATGGAAAATGTTGGTGTATTTGGAGGTAAACATAAATTTCAATTAAAAAAAGGACTTAATCTGATTAAAGCACCAAATGCTAAAGGTAAAACAAGTTTCACTCATGGTTTGGAACTGCTTATTCTTCCAAGCTCAGAACTAAAAGGTAAGGGATACTATATGAACCTCTATGCTAATGCTCCCAACGATAAAATGGAGGTTAGTATTAAATCTAATGAGTATTCGTGGAATAGAAGATTTAGGAGACCAACAAATAGTAATAATCTATTACCCGTATCTGATGATATTTTTCCCAATTCTAAAATAAATATGGCAAATATTTGCTTTGCAATTCCTGAAAATGAGTTAATGAATTCAATACTCCTTGGTAAATCAATAAGAGATTATATAGAGCAAATATCAGGAAGTAAAGCATATAATTCAATAATCAAATCTCTTGAAAATAAAATACGAAATTTTCAAAGACAACACCAAATATTTCAAGATGATTTAATTAGAATGGAAGAAACACAAAATAATCTAGATGTGGATTATAAAACCAAAAAAGAATTAGAAGCAGAATTACAGACTATTCCTGAAGTTGATGAAGAAGAATTATTAAAAAATAAAGAAATAAAAGAAAAATATTTTGATAAGAAGAATAAAAAAGACTCAATTGATAAAAAAATAAGAAAGAATAAAGGTACATTGGAAAGTCTTAAACAACAGATTAATGATTTTGCTAGGAATATTGAACGAAAGAAACGATTTATTGCTGATATTGAATCAGAGCACCCTAAATTAACACAAAAGATTGAAGATTTAAAAGATCAATTAGATATTAAGAAGAAAGAACAGCAAGAATACAAACAAGAGCTAATAAAAATAGATGATTATTTAAAATCAATTAGTGAAAATTGGACAAAGATGAATAAATATAAAGAAGAAAAGTGTTCTGCTTGTGGTAGAAAATATAGTCTAAAGGAATTGCAGGAATGGGAAAAAGAATGTGAGAACACAAAGAAAGATTATCAAAAACAAAACAAGATATTGAAAAGGGAAATTGAAGATTTGGAAGATAAAATAAATGAATTACAGAAGCAAGAAAGGCAATTGAGTCTTGAAACATCTAATCTGGCTAAACTTGAAAAAACACATGCTAACAGGGAGTTAGAACACGATAAATTAGAGAAGAGTCTTAATTCTGATTTAAAAATCCAAAAAGCAATAGAGAAAGAAATTGATAATTTATTAAAAGATGTAAGTGATGATATTGTTGAACTAAAGAGGAAGAGAGAGCGATTGATAGATCAAATTGAGGTTTTAGTAGGTAAAAACGAAGAAACCAAAAGAAGACTTACTGAACTCGAAAATAGAACAAAGGGAGCGGAGATTCTTAAGTATAAATTGGATTTTTTAGAAAAAGGTATAAATTTTCTGAAAATTAAGAGAGATGAGATAATTAATAAAGCTGCAGATAAATTTAATATTAGAATTAATGAAATAATAAAAGAATTAGACTATAAAGATTTTCAACAAATTCAGATTAAGGACGATTATAAAATATATATTACAAGAGAAAAAGATGGAATGTCATTGTCAGAATGGCCACTTGAAGCTTTATCAACATCAGAACGATATACTCTGGGAATTACTTTTTTAATTGCAGCTAAGGAGGAGTATCTACCTGAATTTCCCTTTTTTGTGATTGATGAAATTGTTACTAGTTATGATCAAGATCGAATGAATAAACTCAAGGATTATGTAGCTAATATTACAGATTATGTTATAATAACTCAACTTGAATCTGAGAGCTCTTTGGATGAACTTGTGATTGAATAAAACTTAACTAATAAAATATTGAATCTAAATGGTAGAAGATATAAATATCTCTAAGGTAATTAAATTAGGAAACAGTTTGGCAATTGTAATTCCTAAAGAATTTTGTGAAAAATTAAATATCAGAAAAGGTATTCGCCTTGGAGTGCAACTCGAAGAAGATAAACTAATAATTAAAAAAGTTGGAAAATCAATAAAAGAATGAAGTTATTATTTATTTTTTAAAAAAAATATTAGATAAATAATTGAGGGTATAGAATTGGTTCTTTTTAAGGATTATTTACCAAACGATAATGTCTTTATTTGGTTCGAAACATATGACGAAGATTTAATAAATTCTCTCTCTAATAAATATTCTCTTTATTATTATTAGAATATATTAAATAAAAATAACTTAATAAAAAGCAGGTTAAGGATTAATAGGAAGTAATGTCTAATTAATAATTAACAATTAATAGATAAGTGTAAAATTATATATAAGGTGAATTTAAATGGTACAAAACACAGAGAAAGAAAAGAGGCATCAATTAAAAGTCATTGTTAATCTTATTCTTGATTCAGAGAAATTAGACTTTCCTATTGATGATAATGGAATATTTATATGGGATCCTATTACTTGTATTAATGACTATATCAGTCATGGGCTTTTTAAGGGACATGATGCCTCTTATATGGATTATTTAGATCCTAGCGAATGTATACAATTCAAAGATTGGGATATAAAATATCCTTCTAAATTGAAAAAAGAATTAATGAAGATATATATCATGAACATATGGGAACATCCTGAGAGTAAAAGCGGAAAAAAATTACATAAGGATTTTGAATCATTGGAACAGGCATTAAACACTATAACTAAAAATTTTGAATAATTTTAATATAATAATAAAGATAATGAAGTTGTTATGCGATTTCCTCATTTAGAAGTTAAAAGAATGGAAGGAAAGAAGATTTTATATTGGCTTGTAGATCATCAAATGATTATAATTGATCCAGGAAGAAAAAATGGAAATATTCATTTCTATAAACATGTAAAAACAATAAATTCTTGCGGCTTAAGATCTGAATTAGAAAGATATTTACATGGAGAAGAATTATCAAATCCCAGCCATTTAATCATTCAAGAGATTATAGATGATATGCATAATTTAAAAATGAGTATTTTCCAAGATAAGCTGATGCTTAAAGGATTATGGATTGAAACTTGTGGATATTTATTCCCTGATTTTATTGCTTGTGATGGAGGTGATCGGAATTACAACAGAAGTCCTGAGAGAAGATATATTTCTATAAAACAAAATATTGAGAAATTATCAGAAACAAATAAAAGAACGAAAGGTTCTTTATGGAATGCATTTGCTAGTGAAAAATTTTTTAAAATCGTCCAGACCACTCAATTTAGTAATATTTCTGCATTTAAAGCGTATTATAATGACGAAGAAATAAGTGTAATGGAATTCAGAGATAAATGGGAAAGAAAAGTAAAAGAACTTATAGAGGCATAAAAAACTAATTCTTTCTTCTTTTTAAAATCAATATCACATATCTTGTAAAACAAATTTCGGTATCTCACTCATCTCCAAGTTTATTTTATGCTTGGAGGACAAATGATTTTTTAAACTCTGTTTATCCTTCGTGTTAAAAATACATTCGGGACATTGATATTTTATAGCATTTTTATTATGCATGCTATTGAGATGTGTTTTTAATGTAGAAATTCTTTTGCTTTCATAATCACAGTGAGGACATTCATACCATTTCAAACCAATGTCATGCTTATTGGTCATATGTTGCTTAAGTGTGGAGTTTCTTTTTGGCTTTCTAATCACAGTGGGGGCACTTATGCCATTCAACATCTATATCGTGAATGTCAGCTAAATGTTGTTTCAATCTCGATTTTTTTTCCTTTATAGTCACAATAAAGACATTCTTGTCATTTCACTTCTATATTACGAATATTAGTTAGATGTTGTCTCAGTGTATCCCCTCTTTTAGCTCGATATTCACAATAAGGACATTCATACCATATAACATCAATATCATGAACATTTTTTAAATGACGATTAAGACCTCCTTTTGTTTTAAATTCTAAATCTCAATGAGTACAACTATAGTTTTTTAGATGAGGATTATGTTTATTATTGATATATCGATTTCGCAGAAATATTTCAAGAAATTTTTCAAAAGGGGTTAGAAGAATAAATGCTATTTATATTTTTACTGCTTATTATTTGATTTAATACTTGTCGTTAAAAGGTTATTATTTGTATGGTAAATATATATTTAGAATCCTTTTTGTTTTTAATTCATTTCGTGCTTTATCAACTTTAGTTCGTTCAGACAGATTTTTTCAAGAATGTGGCCAGTAACATTATTCTTTTTGACACTCATAATTGTGAGAAGTTCTTGGTATGATACAGGATAAAAGTTATTGTTATCAATACCTATATCATATTGATATCTGAAAAGATCGAGGGTTCCATGAGAATGACCATGTAATTGCCATGCATTATAGTTGCTTTTATTCCATACTCTCATCGCATAATGACATAATGTTATTGATTGACTTTCTATTAGATTCTGATAAATTAATGACGAAATCAGTTGAGTTATTAATAGAAAAATCTCCAATTAAAATTGTTGGTCATTCAAAAGAAGAATTTGATAGTTTATATCTGAAACAAGAATTTATGGGTACTCCAATTGAACAATATAAAGGTTCCATGTTTAATCATTATGATTCTAAGGAATGGGGTTTTAGAAGTGCTGAAATTTTAAAGAGAGACAAAGATTTATGTCATATATGTTTAGTAAAGGGCATTAAAAAGGCAGCAAATACAGTAGCTCATAGAAGAAGTAGTTGGAAATATCCTGAGATGTGGTTACATCCTACAATTTTATATGCAACATGCGAAGCCTGTGAAAAAGAAAGACATAATCGTTAAGTCAAAAAATAACCTAAAACTCGTTGTAATTATAAAATATTTCGTTTTCATTGCTTTAATTTAAAATAATCTCCCTTTCTAAATTTAAATTTATTTTGATTAAATTCTAATCTATTAAAATTCTCTAATGCTCCAAATTTTAGAATAGATTCACTATAATGATGATAATTATATGAATCTTGAAAAAAACACCCATCGGGAGTTATCATACAGTATGAATCCATTATCATATCAGATGTTTCCCAGACAGGATTTAAGCTAGAATGTCTATGTATAAAAGATTTGAATTGCCAAGAATCTAATTTTCCGAATTCTTTGAAGAAATCATCATTAATTCCATAAATCGGATGCACTTCCAATATTTTCCATCTAAAAGGAGTTAATTGAAGAATAATTTCTCTTAGATCGTCATTCCAATTTAAAGGCGTAATCGTTGTATTAATTTTAAGATAAATATTAAAATTTTTGATTAAATTAACTCGATTTTTTATAAGATTGATGTGAGAATATGAATTATTTGAGCTATTATACTTTTTTAAACATCTCCCTAATTTATTTTCAATCTTATCAGAACTCGAATCAATACTCAGACCGATAATATCTAGAGATTTACCACACTTACTTAAAAATTTTTTATCAATTCTGGTTCCATTTGAAATTACTGAAACAAATAACTCTAAGTCTTTTGAATAGTTGATTAGTTCTGGCAAATGTTTAATTAAGGTTGGTTCTCCTCCTGCGAAGTTAATTTTTTCACATCCATTTTCAGCTAAGATATTAATTAATCTGAGGGACTCTTTTAGTGATAATTCTTTATTATGGTTTTGATATCGAGCAAAACAAAATTTACAGCAATAATTGCATCTTTCAGTTATGTGATAATTGATTGATTCAGGTAATCTGTCCATTAGATTTACACCTCCAAAATGTACGTTAATTGTAACAAAGATAAAGACATATCCCCACAAAATTCAGGAGAATTACTAATTAACTTGGTATAATGGAGATATTCTTTAATCTCTGGAACAATAAAGCGTTTCCCCCTAAAGCGACTCTCAAATCTCCATTTTATTTTCTCACATATTTTCGGAATTTTCGCTTTATGATTGCGAAATTGGTCATTTGAGATGATTATTGTTTTAAGTGGGGCAATCTGTAAAAAATCTATGAGATATTCATCTGCTTCATGTCCTTTCTCGCATTTTATTATTTTCCAAGAATTTATTTGTTTCCATAACCATTCTGGATTATCGATATATCTGGGCAAGCTATTATCGATAAATATGATAGGATTTATTATTCTATATTTTCTCTTTAAATCTTCACTATACTTCTGAACTGCTTGAAGTTTAACTTTTTCAGCTACTTTTTCTCCATTCCCATTCCTTCTTGTTATTTGGTTTGAACCATCGAATAAGACTAGTATTTGATCCATACAAACAGTAAGGATCATACATTAATAAAAGAAGGAAAGGCATTCACATGTATTTTTTTTAGAACTCGTCATCCTTGATTTCTGGAAACGTATTCCGGTAACCTTCAAAATATGTATTAATTTCATTTACAAGATCTGAAATTATTAGGTATTTCCATGCATGTCTTCGAGCTTTGTCTCTTAAATGTGTTGGAATAAATTCAATCTGATTTGGAAAGAAGATTTCCTTGATTATGATTGGATCTAAGGTTTCTTTTATCCATTCAGAAGGAATATTTTTAGGACAATTATTATACCACTCTAACAAATTGTTATACTGAATACCATCAAAAATAAGACGTTTGATATATTCCTCTAAATTACCAATAAAATAATTGAAGTTATTGCTAAGATAATAATAATCATAATCATCCACTTCTCTTTTTACGAGACGTTTATACTCTGTTTTATCATATAATAAATAAACTAAGAACCAGAAGATTTGCTTTTGATGTTTTCGAGAAATTTTTGGAGCTTTTTCATCATAATAATCATCCCAACTATCTATGTGAAATGTAGGTATGATAAACCTTAATATATTTTCTGTTTCTGAATATAAGCCTTTTGCTTTGATAAATTCTATAATTTCATCGGGATTAATCGTCTCATTTTTTATACCATTAATAATATTTTTTACTTCTTGGTCTTTTATACTTGAGAAATTGTAATAATCATCTCTTGGGGTTGATTGATCCTTATAATCAGGCATTTCATCTATAATTTCTTTTGATTTTCGAAAATAATTCAAAATATGAAAAATCTTGGAATCTCTATAGGAATAAAATGAATAATCGTTCTCACTCTGTTTTTCACGAACACTATTAATTTTTTCTACGTAAAATTGTTTTAATTCTTTAAATTCTTGAAGTTCAATCAACTTTTTTTCATCTAACAAATAGGTCATCCTTGCATATTTTGATATCTTTAAATTTTTTAAATCTTTAATAATGTGATCATACCTTTCGTTTGAATAATCACTAAGTAGATCATTCAAATAATCTTCATTCGGGATTTCATAGTATAATAGACTAAGTAATAATGAATAATTTCTAAGAATATTAAGTTCAAATAAAGACTCATTTTCAAAGATATCTTCAAATCTAAATTCTTTTTTAGGTAGATTCAAAGGTTCTCCTTTATAGATCCCCTTTTCTCTTTTGATAGATCTAATTTTACTTTTAATTTCCCAATCAAGCTCCTCCTGACATTCCGCCAAAAATTCTTTTATGATTGGTATTATTATGGGGGAAAAATTTGAATATAAAAGCAAAACTAATTTATGTTTGAATGACCAATCCGTTTTTATAATTAATACTAAAGCTTCTTCAATTTCACTCTTTTTAAACGTTAATAGCTCTTTAAGTAGCTGATTATATACTTCTGCTCTTGTTCCATAATAGAATCTACCAAATTGGCATAAGATTAGATATATTTTAGCTATTGGATTTTTTATGAATGGATATAATTTTTTGGGAAGATCTATGGTAAGATTCCAAAATATTTTATAGGATGGATGAACCTCTTGAGGTACTAATGGGTATATATAATATTTCTCCCATAAATCCCTTAAAACTAATAGGGGCTTTGAAGGATCTTCTAAAAACAGAGCAAGTTCTGATAATTTTATAGAATATTTTTGCAAAGCTGATAAAAAGTCTTTACTTTTTTCTTTAACTATTTCTGTTTCTTTTAGCTCTTCAATATATCTTTCATAAACCTCTTTATCATAATTAGATTGAAGCTCTTCCCAATCTAACTTGTCTTTTAATTTTTCATTAACAAACTCAAAAGGTAATAAATGAATAATATTCTTTACTTCATCTTTATTGTCCTTACCATTGATATCTAAATATTCAACATATTCCGGTCTTCTGCGCGAACTCCACCATCTCCCTCCGATCCAATAATCACCATATTTCTTCCAAATTTTATCATATAAATATTTGTAATCCTTAATATCTCTAAAAAGAATCTTGAAGTCTTTAAAATCAACTTTTTTGCTGATTAATTCATCAATCCATTCTAATCTAATTTCAGGGCTAATATCTTGAAATTCTTCAAATGCGTGAATTACAAATTTAGGTAAATGTATTAAATTTTCTTCAGGAATAATCTCATCATTATCATAATCATCAATTTGGATTTCTTCGCTCAAGAAATAATCAGAAACTAGTTTAAAAAAATGCTTTGCAACATTTTCCATGATATCTGGGAAATCATTCTCAATTACATCAAAAATAGCATTTAATTGGATGAGTTCGGGATGATCTTTATCTTCATGGAGAATATAAGATCCTCCTAATCGAGTCACTGTGCCCCAAGTGTCCTTGTGTTCCTTGAAAAACTCAAATACTTTTCTTAAGTATCGTTCAATATCATAGTAGTTCTTTGGTTTATTTTTATCCCACCAAGTCTTCTGAAACTCCAATAAATAATTATTTATGTCTGATAAAAATTCTACAAGTTTTTTATAGTAAGACCTATCCATATAAGGATGATTTCTAAAAATGTTTTCTGAGAAGGAAAATAAGAGCTCAAAACCGCACCTAGATAAATGATGTTCTATTTCCTCATCAGAAAAGGATTCACTTTCTTTTATCAATGTAAAATAGAAATATTTTCTAGTTTTTAATGCATAATCAAATAACAAATTATAATCCCCTAAATATCCATAATCCATATCATTGAGAGCTTTGTTTTGATTTCTATAATTTAAAAAAAGCAAGCAATTAAACATAAATCCATATTCTTTTGGATTCTCTTCAGGATTTAGATATTTTTCATCTTCTAATTTTTTACTTAGATCGAATTTCTCATTCCGATATATACTGCTTAGGATGGATATTTGTCGATCATCCAGTTCTATCTCAAAAAAGATCTTAACCATTTCATATTTTTGCTTTAATGCGATGGCAGAATTTTTATAATATTTAATCCATTTAGTAAATAAGTCCTTTGGTATCTTTTCTATTTCTTTAATTTTCTCAATTAACACCCTAATTAATTGATCTAAATGATCCTTATCATTACTTTTTAAAAATCGATCAGATTCTTCTAAAGCACGATTAGGATTATCGTCAATTAATATTTTCAGCAATGAATTTTTAATGAATTTATCCTGTGTTGATTCATATTTTTTTATGATTAACTCTTCATTTAAGCTGATTTGGTACTCTTTACTTCTCTTAAAACCATCATATACTTTTGCGTACCATGGTATTAAATAAATATTATCTGATTCAAAAATTTGAATAATTAGTTTAGGAAGATCCTCTTTCTTATAATAAAAGCGATTTGCAGAATGATCTAAATTATTGTGAAAGAATTCCATTAAATAATCATCTGCTAATTCCAAATATCTTATCTCTTCTCTGGATTTCACATCAAAGTCTTCAAGATCCAGAAGTTTTGTAATAAGTGTAAAGTACTCTGGAGGATTGTGATTTTCTTGTGGTTCACCCATTTCATATTCTTTTGAAATCTCGTCTAAAAAAGAACCCCATACTTTAGTTGGTCTATTAACTTTATACTCCCGAAATAAATCTAATAAACTCCATTTTTTCTCTAAATCATTGTTTTTAATTGCTTTCTGAAATTCAAATTGAAACCCTTTCATAATATAATTACCGTATTCTAAAGATTCCCAATTCCATGGAAAGGATACATTTCCATAATTATATGGAATATTTAAGGCGGGTAAAATGACGTTAGACTGTAGATATAAATAATTTGGAAAATCCTTTTCATTTCGAATTCCTATTTCTTTTATTTTAGGATTATTAATATCTCTTAAGAAAAACTCTTGTAAAAAATCCTCGATTTCCCAATTGGGGATTGGCTCTACTGGAGAATCTTTAAGAAACCGGTTATAAATATATTTTGCTAAAAAATATCCTAAAAAATGAGGATCAAGTAAACGGGCATAATTCTGGAGCCCTTCATAATAAGGTCGAATAAATCGCTTAAGAATCGGATTGTTTATTGTAGCATCAAAATATCTAATTGATTTAATATGCTCAGATTTAACACTAGAATAGGCAATCTGAGGTAAAACCTCAAATAATGAATAATTTACTTGGTCATTACCGTATAAATAACCATCAACATATTGCATAAGAAAAAATCTATTCTTATCAGAATTACGAGGGATTTTTATTTTTTCTAAATAACTTCTAATATCTTCATCATTTCTAATGCTTTTATAATCCCCAGAATCAAGGTGTTCCGAGAGTACTTGATAATACACCCACCTTTCATACATCTGGGATTTATATTTTGGTATCTCCATTTTAGGAAATATCCCTAAAATATAAAGGTCTAAAGGAGTTAAATATCCATGAAATCGTTCTGCTACAATTTCAAAATCTTTTTCTGAATTAAATTTATCAGAAACTATTTGGAGATAATTAAAAGCAGTATCTTTCTCGGGTAGTTTCAAATTTAAGAAATAATTCTTTTTTTCTAAACTCTCACCCAAATAATGCTTATAAATCGATATTATTGAATTTTCCACATATCTAGTAGAAATAATAATTTTTATCCAATCACTTTTCGAAGATCTTACATCTTTAAGCTCTGTCTTAAGTTGGTTTTTAAGAATAGTAATCAATAAATTTTTAATAATTTGTTTGAGATTCTCCAGGGCCTCGTCCCAACCATCAAATATTAGAAGAATAGGATATTTATTTAGTACCGAATTAAAAAAATTAATCGTATAATTATTATAATTATATTCTGAAAGAATTCCCCTCAGTAAAACATTATTTATAAACTTTAGACTATTTTTAGTGGAGATATATCGGTTAAACTCTTCTAAATCAACAACTTCACTTTTGTTATAATAGAGTATGTTGTTCTTTATTTCAAAATTTTTTATTGAAAAGAACATTGGAATGATTCTAAAATCGGATTCATTATAGATTTTATTGAAAATATCTAAACCCAGTTGATATAGTAAAATAGTTTTTCCATAACCTGCAGGCGCCTGGAGTACTAATAAATTTTGTTGAAATTGCTTCAATTTATCATCCGATCTATCAAAATGCTCGTAGAGATTTTCAATACAATAATTTTCAAAATTATTTGCCCATTCAAGAAGACTTAATCCTCTTCGGTCATATTTACAATCAATTTTATATATCCAATCAATATCTTCTATAATATCTTTGTAATAATAGATTTTATTACCTGATTTCGTAAGTCTCACGTCTAGTTTATCTAAATTATTGATTAGAGAGTTTTTCAATCGGCTTAAGAGTGTATTTGTCACTATTTTAAATTCTTTAGGATATAATTCAGGATGATCTTTCAAGAATTCTATGATCTCTAAGAATTTATTTGTAAATTGATAATCTCCTTTATTATCTTCAACAACAAACCAGTTGAATAAATCTTTTATTGACAGATCATGTTTAATAATTTGAAGGCTTTTTTCGTTAAGTTCTAAATTAAGGAGATTCCAAATACCTTTAACTCCTATTTTTTCCTCTAACAACTTAAAATATAAGAATTTAGCACATATTTCTCCAATCTCAGTAAGTATTTTATTTTTCCATTCTTTTCTAAAAAGAATTTCTTCTCCGATCATTTTATTCATTTCTGAACGTGCTGCTTGATATCCTGTTCTATCACCAGGATCTAAAAGTTTTACAGTTCCCCCTATTTTAGTTATAGCAATATTAAAGCGTTTAATTAAACTATTTTTTTCAGTTTCAAATAAAGCATTTCTATACATACTGGCATCATTTGGAAAGTCATCATCTCCTTTATAAAAATACCATTGTAAAATAAACATTTTCTTAGTAAAGCTCTGCCTCTTATCAACATCTATTATATGTTCTATTAGCTTTAATTTATCTTGATTAAGATCTCTTGAAATTGCTTTTAAAAAATTATCTAATTGTACTCTATCAAAATTTTCAATAGAAGTCATTAAGTTTTCACAATATTTTTTT
>JAHLWJ010000428.1 GCA_019057975.1 Promethearchaeota archaeon
TAACGAAATTTTTATAGGTTTTTTGAAGGTGATCGGCAATAAGAAAGATGTTTTGAGGTTTTTGGTCTATTGATATTTGACTCATTTATTCAAACAACTCCTTTTGTTTTGAAAATTTATCATATGCTTTCAAAATAAGTCTCTTAGTTTTATACTCAGTAAACTTATCTAATTCGTGTTCTTTTAGAACATTTAAAACATTAAGAATATATTCAATATCATTTTTTTCAATTTTATAAAGTAGGAAAAATATTGCATCCAATTCTGCTTGTAATTTTGCCCTTTTCTCAGGATTCCATTTAAAAGGCCCTATTATGCAATTACAATCTTTTGCAAAACTTTCTAAGTGATTTGATGTGTAAGTTAGTTCTACTACTCTTTTAACAATTTCATCAATTAAGTCTTTACTGTATTTTGTAGGTGGAAAGATAGGAAGTTGTTCTAATATATAATAATTTAAATTCCACCCTGATAATTTTTGTTTTACTACATAATCAATAACAATTGAATTTAAATTAGCAAGTAAACAACATATTAACTTCGGAGAAATTGAAGAAAATATTATTGGTAAACTATCGACCGCACCTACTTTAGGTATGATAGTCGAGATAAATGTTCTTTTATCAGAAGCATTTGATATCTTTCTAAAGACTAAAAACCAATCATATTTATAATCTTTAGGAATTCTATCGAATAAAATTTCCTTTTTAACCCAATAATAAGGAATTGCTGCGTAATTAGAGTTATTGTATTCAGAAATAGTAACTTTTGAAGGAGCATGCTGATATCCAGTCTTAGAGATGATTACTGAGTTGTATCTATGATTATATAACCAGATCATTTTCCCTTCATATAAAGGAAAGTATTCATTGTTTTTCTTATCTTTCCAAATCCACCCTAATGAAGACAAGTTTTTGGCATTTAAATTATTTAGGTCGTCTTTCGAATAAAATAATTTTGAATCAGTAGACATATCAAACATTCTTTTAAAATAAATATCCCATACATTTGTCTCAATATTTCCATTCTCTTGATTTCTTTTAATTAGAATATTTGTTTTTTCATAAATAGATTTTGTAATTAAATAATCCTTTTGATATGAAAATATTGGAGCTGTAAAAGAGTTTGGATTAAATAGTTTAAAATCATTAGGTTCAAATAAGATTAATTTGGATTTAAAAGGTAATTTTATACTTTTTTTATATATAGATAGTTCCTCTAAAATTTTCTGAATTTCACTTGGATAAAATGAGTAAAAAGACATAGGAATTTGATTAATATTTAAATTCCCACCACTTAAACTGAGAAGACAAAATCTGAATCTACTGGATATTTGAAAAATCATTTTTCTATTCTGAAAATCAAATAGACTAGAAATTTTATTTGATTCTAGAAGATTTCTAAATAAGTCTTGTAGATGATAACTAGTTATAAAAGCTGTAGGAACAATTAAACCAATATTACCATTTATAGATACTAAATCTTGACATCTTTCTATAAATAAAGCATAAGTATTTATTGTACCCTTCGCAGAAAGTTCAAATAGACTTGATTCCTTTAAATAATGACTAAATTTTTTATAGCTTATCCAAGAATCTTTATATTTATTATATAATTCTAAATTTTTATTTTTCAACTCTTTAATTAATTTTCTTCTTTCAGCTTGTTTTGTAGCATTGAATATTTCTTCATTAACACCCATAAAAAATTCTCTCTCTTGCAGTGAAAGAGTTTCCCAAGGAGGGTTTGATAAAATACAATCAAAACCACCTCTTTCACTTGAAAAGATTTCTGGAAATTCAATAAACCAGTGAAAAAACTTATTATCTTTAGAAATATTTTTAATTTTCATTATCAAATAATATAATTCCGGATCATCTATTTTATCTCGTAGTTGCTCAATTATTGTGTATCTTGGAATCTCTCCTAATACTTCTCCTTCGAATGGCCAAAAAAAAGTTGATGTCCAAATATTTGCCTCGTTAAGTGCCTGTAGATATTTTTCATTCTTTCTTAACTCTTTATACATATTTTTTTTTGTATCTATATTTTTAAGGTCATTTTCTGGCATATCAATAATTTCTTGAAATTTAGCACTACATATATCAGCTGTCCTTCTGCCTGTAAAAAATGAAGTAATAAGAGTTGGTTTTCCTTGCTTTTTTCTTTCCTTTATTTCTTTTTTAATGACCTCTCGTGCTTTAGTTTTTAATTTTTTATTCTCAGAAGGTATACCTGTTGCTTTATTACCAGAGATCGCTTCGAATGAATTTGGATTTATTTCAGTTATTTCGATTTTTTGCCCAAGACCAACTAAACTATTTCCGCATTTAATATGATTGTCCAGAAAATTTAGAGGTTTATCCTTAACACAAGCTCTTAACCATAAAGATATTTTCGCTAGTTCTACGGCAAGGGGGTTCATATCAACACCATAAATACAATGCTGGAGAATTTCTCTACGAGCTTTCCTCAAATCATCTTCTAAAGGAGAGTCTGAACGGGTTCTTACTTCTGCCAATTTTTTTCCCAAATAGTCTAGTGCTGACAATAAAAATGTTCCGCCACCACAAGCCGGATCGCATACTTTTAAATCCAATATAGCCTTTTCTCTCGCATGTTCATCATCCCCAGCCTTAATTAATCGATCCTCAACTAAAGGTTGCAAGGTAGTTCTGATTAAAATATCAATTAAAGCCTTTGGAGTATAATATGAACCAGTACTCTTTCTTTCAGTTCCTTCAATTAGTTGAAATTGCGAGGTTGACGATATATATGGTTTAAAATCTAAAAGAGATTCGTAAATTGCTCCAATTTCCTCTTCCGAAACCTCTAAAAAATTTATTCTTTGTCTTACTTTATGATTAGCAGAAGTGGTTAATAATCTAATAACCTTTAAAACTATATCATTTGAAATCTTCATGCCATTTTTAAGGATTATTCGCAGGTTATCTTCTTTAAATAGACTTCCATTATAACTATTAACTCCGAGAAGAGAATTTCCATCCCTAACTAAATTGAATGTTATTAACATCTTGTTCCACAAATCGTAATTCTTTTCAGCTTTTATGGGTTTTTCGGCTCGAATTCTAAGAGAAGATAAAGAAAATTGCTCGAAATAAAGAGAACCCGCTCCAGGGAGCATATCCCGCTGCTCAGCATAAAGGATAAATATAATTCGATAAATTATTCTTAAAAGTTCGGCATAATATTCTTGAATATCAATTTCATTAGCTAAAACCATATCTTGAAATTTTGGATTCTGTTGGATTAGTTCATCTCCTAATAAAACAAGAGCTTTATGAATATTATACCTTAAAGCATCTCCTATCTTTAAACCTTCAGAAACAGATTCTTTCTGAAATCCATCAATTAAAAATCTATGATCTTCATAATCAGGAATAAATCTACTCATATGAATTATGGAATAGAGTGTATCAAATTCTCTTTCATCTCGATTTGCGAAAATGTTTTCTAAATCAAATTCCAAATATCCTTTCGAATATGAATGATAATATTTGGTTAATATCCGTAGAATACGCCCATTGGAAAGGAAGAGCCATTTTATTTCGGGATTAAAGTTTATAAATTGTTGACATACATTATGATGTGATTTCTTCTGTGGATTTCTATCAATTTTAGAATCAAAATCTTCATTAACACTAACATAATGAAAGAATGGATCTCTATGATCTCGGGATTGATAAGAAATTCTGAATTCTTTTAGTATGCTGTCCTCGTCTAAATTTTCCTTATATATTTCAAAGTCTTCTATTTCATGATCAAAAAGAGTAAAGAGAGGGATTAACCATTTTTTTGCTAAATCTTCTATTGACCATTCTTCTATATTTGGGGATATTTCATCCCATTTTTGAATACACCAATCAAAAATTATCTGCTTTTTATCTGTTAATTTTTTTCTTTCTTCTTTAGTATCTTCTTCGAGAAATGAATCAATTTTTCCAATTTTTAGTTGAATAGGGTTATCACGCAATCTTAAGAGGATATTTTCAGTAAATAGTCCCCCACTTGGTCGAATATTTCTTAATAACGCACCTTTAGATACCATTGTTAAGTACCCCCAATTGGTGGATAAACCAATGAAATTGTTAATAAATCGATGCCCACTACATCAATCTTTTCAATTCCCTCTAGATCCGTTGCGATTCCTTGTTTCGCCAAATTATTTATCATTTCTTTTCGCTCGTTAATAATAATCTTCA
>JAHLWJ010000429.1 GCA_019057975.1 Promethearchaeota archaeon
AAGATCTATTAGCAGCTGATGATAAGATTTCCTTTGAAGATATGAATAGAATAAATATTGATGCAGGATATAATCATATCCCCGCAATGAGTTTTATTGATGATCTTATTGAGGCAGCAAGTACATCTATAGATCCTGATATTCAAGCAGCTTTACCATACTTGGAAGGTTGGAACGTTCATTATAATGATATTATAGATCCAAGTTGGCCTGATCCCACAGCAACATATGACGATCCAGGTTTAACTATTTTCGATAATTGGTATAGGAAAATAGATAATGAAGTGTTTGATGATGACGTTCCTTCTGGGGCAAGTGCAGGTTCTAGCACATTGATTCATGTTTTTGACGGTGAAAATTCGAAATTACCATTATATTACGATTATTTAAATGATGAAGATAAAAATGAGGTTATAAACCGAGTACTTAAGGAAGCTATTGTCGAGTTACAATCAATAATTGGACCAGACATGTCAACTTGGCTTACTCCGATTCAAACAGTAACATTTACGGCACAAGGTGCTTTACCAGCCCCAACTATGCATGGTATGAATCGTGGGACCTATAACCAGATAGCAGAAATGATAAAAGGAAAAGGATGGAACCGATGGTGGAAACCTGCACCACATGCAGTCAACGTAATTCCACCGGGGCAAAGTGGATTTGTCAACTACATGGGGATCCCAAGCCCTCATGCTTACGATCAATTAGCTTTGTATGAAACTTGGACGTATAAACCAATGCGATACTATTTCTGGGATATATGGAAAGTTCGAGAATCAGTCTTATATTTTAACTATTAGAAAGTGGAAGAAAAATAATCAAATAATAATAAATAATCTTTTTTTTATTTTTAGTGTAATTATTAATTTCTTATCTATTCATCCTTCCAAAGAGCTCTTTAATTGCATATGTAGCAACTATATTAGCATAAGTATTTGGTCCAAATCCCGCATCATATCCTAATTCTTTTGCTAATTCATTACTAATTCGTGCACCTCCACAAATCAAAATAATTTTATCTCTAATCCCTTCTGCCTCTAAGAGTTCCACCAAGTTAGTTAAATTTTTAACATGAATCCCTTTTTGGGTAACTGTTTGTGAAACAAGCAAAATGTCAGCCTTTAATTGTATTGCCTTTTTCACGAATTCTTCATTTGTTACCTGACTTCCAAGATTATAAGCTTCAATCATTTCGTAGCTTTCAAGACCATAGTGACCTGCAAATCCTTTCATATTCATTATCGCATCAATTCCTACAGTATGAGCATCTGTACCTGTGGTTGCACCAAGAACAACAATTTTACGCTTAAACTTTTCTTTTATATAAATGTTAATTTCTTCCGTCAACATTACTTCTACTTCTATTGATTCTACTTTAATTTTGGTATAATCAATAGAATGAATTAATGAACCATATACTATAAAAAATGTAAATCCCTCATCTAATTGAGTGTGAAATACTATAGATGGATCCTTAATACCCATTTTTTTAGCAAGTTCTTGGGCGCTTATGATTGCTTTTTCATCATCTTTAATGGGGAGAGTAAAACTCACTTGAGTTTTCCCATCATTCATCGTATCCCCATATGGCTTTATTTCTGTTAAATCAAGAGATTTATCAAAATCCTCTTTTTTAGTTGAATTTAATCCTCCTCCCATCTTAAATCCCTCCTTTTTTTAATTCATAACTCATTAAATCCATAAATGGGTTAATGTATTCTTTCTCTTTTAAAATTACTCCACTTAACCCCTTACCGCCATCCATAGATCGTTTAATTCCAGCAAAAATCCCTTTTTCAATGGTTTTAAATAGTCCTTGGTTTTCGATTTCTTTAAGCAAATTATATGCTTTAAGAAGAACCTCATTGGCTCTTTTTTCCATTATTCCTCCATCTTTAAACTCAATTTCCTCACTTATTGATTTCATATTTTTAAAGATATAACGTGCATTTTCTATAGATAAAGCTCGATCTGACATGAAAGGGGTATGTATTGCTTCAGTCAACATCCCAAGTAAATGTATTCTTTGGTTGGTCATAATTGTAATCATATTGAATAAAGCATCTTGAATATGACCTTTGAAAATGTTTCCAGTCATAAATTTTGTAGGAGGCATATATTTCAAAGGAGCTTTAGGAAATATCTCTCGAGCCATTTGGGCTTGAGCAAGTTCATATAAAAATCCATTCTCTAATTCAGGATTCATTTCAAATGCATGACCTAAACCCATCTGCTCTTCTTTCAATCCAGCAAGTAAGGCAAATTGTTCGTTAATAAACTCAGAAGCAAGAACAGTATGAGCTGCTTCAAAAGCATCTGCAGTAGTTAGATAATTATCTTCGCCTGTATTAATAATTACTCCTGCATAAGCATTTATCATTCTTGAAAAATATTGATCAACAATCGTTCTCTTCATATTTATGTCTCGAAAAAGAATTCCATAAAGAGCATCGTTAAGCATCATATCAAGTCTTTCAAACGCACCCAGTGCTGCAATCTCAGGCATACATAAACCAGAACAATAATTTGTTAACCTAATATAACGTCCTAATTCTTCACCAACTTCATCTAATGCCTTTCTCATTAATCGAAAGTTTTCCTGGGTAGCATAAGTTCCCCCAAATCCTTCAGTTGTAGCGCCATAAGGCACATAATCTAGTAAACTCTGAACTGTCGACCTTATAACTGCGATTACGTCAGCTCCTTGTCTAGCTGCTGCTTGAGCCTGAATAATATCTTCAAAAATATTACCCGTTGCTACAATAACATAAATAAGAGGTCCTTCCTTATCACCATACTTTTTAAGTAATTCATCTCTAGTTTTCTTTTTTTGAGTAATAAGTGCCAATTTTTCTTGAGCAATTATGCTTACTGTTGCTTTTATTTCTGAAATGTCTTTTAAAGAAATTTTAGTTAAATCTAATTCATCTTTTAGTACTTTTTCTGCAATTTCTTGAGGTGAAAGATTAGTATGCAATACTGCATTTCCTATATGGATTGCAGCTCCGATCCCTAAACCATTTCCCTTTTCTATATTATCAACTACGATATTCGGTAATGGTACATCAAATTCATCTACACCATCAATTCCAAATAATCTGCAGACTGTCCTTTCAATTGTGGTAGTAGTATGTTGATCTATGAATTTCTGTGTATCTAACGCAATGACCTTTGCTGCTTCTCTTGCATTTTCCACAATTGAAAAATCTAAATTTAATTTACTTCTTCGGTTTATTTCTTTTTCTTTCACTTATCTCACTTTTTTTAATAAGAATTCTATAAATTTAATCATTAACTCCAAGGTTATAAACAGGAATTTTTAATTCCACTTGTAACGATTTTAAAAATTTATCTTTATCAAATTTATATCCATACGGGGAAGTTGGATTTATCGTTATTGCAATTATATTTATAGGATTTAAAACCTTTAGAATCCCACCCTTTTTGAGAAATTTTTTTGTTGTTTTTTGACTTAAAAATAATTTTGTACCATCTTCCACAATAAAAGTAATTCCTTTATATTTTTGTGTGGATTTCATTAGATCTTCTAATAGTTTATCTGTCACAGCACCATTTATTAGAACATATTGAGAATCGTCTTTTAAATTTTGAATGATTTCCTCCGCGGCATCTAACGCAGTTGCTACTTTTAAAGAATTTACTGAATAGGCTTTATCAATAATGCTCACTTTTGACTTTTTTAAAACATTTTTAGAAAGCTCTTTGATTTTTAAGTTTTTCTCCTGCTCTAAATTTAATAACTTAATTGTATGAATTGTTAAATCAATGACTTCCATCATATTTCTTGATACAGAAGCACCAGTTGAGAGTATGGTAGCATCTGAAATTAAAGGTGTAGCATATGCTCTTCTATCAAATGCACCATCCACTAAAATAAGATCACAACCTAAGTTCCTTAATTCTGAACAGATTATCAATAAGTGCTTATTTATCGAGGGTCCAGCTAATTCAATATATCCTTCACTTAGCACCTTTAAAATCATAACTTCCCCTAAAGGTGTATTAAACCCTGTCCTTTTGATAATTTCATATTTAATTTTACTATCTTCAAGACATTGCTGGGCTGTTACTACGTAAGTTCCTTTTTTTACATATATTTGAGGTTTTGGCAACTCAGTAATAACATCATACTTTTCACCATCTCTACCGATAGAGGTTAAACCAAGCTTATATTTTTCTGTAAGATTTGAAA
>JAHLWJ010000079.1 GCA_019057975.1 Promethearchaeota archaeon
TTTTTAATCGAATTCAAAGAGATCAAAAGGATGCTTTAAATAACCTCTATAAGAACGTTCAAAATTTGAAGAACATACCTGAGATATCTGAAATATTTATTATTGTGAATAACCATTTCCAAGGTTCGGCTCCTGAAAGTGTAAATAATTTAAGAAAGAAATTTGGAATATCTTATCACAGTTTTAATAAACAAAGAAGCTTGACAGAATATATAAAATAAAATTTTTCAATCGTAAAACATGCTCTTTTAGATTTTTCAATCGTTCTTTTGAATAAGAAAGTTTAAATATATTGAGTTTAACTAATTTTTTATGGATATCATCGATAATTTAAAGAAAATGGTTAAAAATTGGAGATTAACAGCACTTTTAGTTTGGATGTTAGTAGGAGTAGCTATAATTCCATATCCTAACCGCATTGTTTCAATAATTGGCATTTTGATATTTTTGCCATTCTTAGTTTTTTTAATGTTCTTGTTTTTACTTTCTCTTATTTCTAAGAAGAATATTTTTGAGTACCCGCCATGGAAAATAATTGTGTTTTTGTTGATTTCTTTACCTATAATGCTCTTGATTTCAATAATCTTAGTAGTACTATTTGCAATTTCAGTTGTCTCTTACTTTTTCTTTACATCATGGTTTATCCTTTATGGATGTTATTTATTAGGAAAAAATATTGATACTAAATTATATAAAACTCCTAAATTAAGACCTTTTATAAGAACTCTCATCTTTTTCGGAGGTTTGGCTGGCTCTCTTTTATTCCTGTATCTATTTATTATAGGACCTACATTATTTGATTTTTCTGTTATAATCGAAACACCAATAGATTTTCCATGGTATCTTAATGGAATTTATATACTTGTTGGAGGAGTTCTTGTTGGACTCGCAATTGTTTGTATTGTTTATATGTTTAAAAAAAGCTTTACTGGTTGGTTTGGTACATTTGCAATATTGGTTTCAATCTATACGCTATTTCTGATATTAAAGATCTATCTAGGTATTGTTGATACTGAACCGGATGAGATTGGTTCCATTTGGGCTTATATAGCAGTGATAATCCCAGATCTATTTATTATCTTTTATTCTCTGAGTACTCTTACGGGATCCCAAGCAGAACTTTTAAGTAAAAGATTTAAAAAGTTTGGACTTGATACAGTAATAATTTGGTTGATACTTTCAAAGGTAACATATGAATTTATTCACTACTTCCCTTATGATATCTTTCAAGAAGTAAACATTCCTTGGCTTAATGCCTTATCTACTTTAGATACTAATGATCTTATTAATCTTGTCAAAAATGTTGCTGTACTAATATTCTTTATAGCGTTATTAGTAGTAATAGGAATATATGAGATTAATAAATATGCTAAAGAGCAGAAACAGTTAAAAATAGAAGTTGATTTGGATGTAAAAGATTTACTCGCCCCCCAACCAATTTTAGAAGAAAAAGATGAAACAGAGGCAAGTGATCCTTCAGATCCCATAGAAGACACTGAAATTTATGATAAACTTGATGAAGATAATGAAGATAACGTATTTTAAGCCAATTATATAAGTTTTTAATACAATTTTTAAAATTAATTAATTTTTTTTTCTTTTTTGTAAATTAAAAATTCTTTATAGATTAATTGGTTAATAATTAGTTTTATCAAAGAATATTTCAAATGATGTTATATTTAATCTCTACTAGTGGTTAATATGAGTAATTATGAATCTAATGTTGAGGAATTATTTCTTGAAAAATTTGAGAAATTAGCATTAAGAGTTGAACAACTTACTGATGAAATTTCGAAAATGAAGAATAAATTAGATAAAAATTATAAACTTAATAGAACATTTGGCTTGAAAACAATTAGAAATTCTAAATCTTTAGAATTTGCAAAGGATATAATGGGTATTGGAAGCCCAACAAAAAGATATCTTTTATCCTTAAGAGCGATTACAGAAGAATGGAAAGGAAGAAAAAATGATATTCTCTTAACCATCAGACAACAAGAACAAGAAACTCATTTAGATTTAAAAGCTCTTGGAATCAGAATTCCAATAAATGATATCAAGAACATTTCACTATTAGCTAAAGAAATTTTATCTCTTCTATATATCTCTTGTGATTTACATGGCACATCTATTAATGAAATACTAAGGGACATTATTACTGAGATAAATGAAAAAGGACATAAAATGGTTCAAGAAATTAAACAAAAAATGGTTTTTTAGCAATATATTTAGTTTTTTTTTAGATTAACATACCCTTATGGACAAATTAATGATCGTGAAATTATGGTTTCACGAAACTTTATTCTAAATGAACTCATAATGGAGATGAAAATTTTAGATAGTTGTTTTAAATGTTATGAGATTATTTCTAATGAATACTCATTAAAATGAAATTTTTATGATAAAATCGAGTTGAAAAGAATTTGGATTATGAAGATATAATTTTCGAAATAAAAGATCGTGTTGCGCGAATAACTATTAATCGTCCTGAACGATATAATGCGTGTACACAAAAGACAGTTCATGAATTAATAGATGCTTTTAACAAGTGCATAGACAACGAGATAGGTGTTGTGGTATTTACGGGTGTTGGAGAAAAAGCGTTTTGCACAGGTGGAGATCAGAGTACCCGTGAAAAGGGGGGATATAAAGGAGGACATTTGTTACCCCTTGAGGTAGGCTGGCAACGTGTTACACATTTAATACGTACTTTACCTAAACCCGTTATAGCTCGAGTGAATGGATACGCTATCGGAGGTGGTCATGTTTGGCATGTTAATTGTGATCTAAGTATTGCAGCAGAACATGCACAGTTAGGACAAGCAGGACCTCGTGTAGGCTCTTTTGATCCTGGCTATGGAACTGGTGACTTAATGCGTGCTGTAGGTTTGAAGCGTGCGAAGGAAATTTGGTATCTTTGTCGACGGTATACAGCTCAACAGGCTCTCAAAATGGGGCTTGTAAATGCTGTGGTACCTATGGAAAAATTAGATGAGGAAGTAGAACAGTGGTGTCAGGAATTATTAGAGAAGAGTCCTACAGCCTTGAAAATGCTAAAATATGCTTTCTTAGCTGAGACAGATGGTGTTACTGGGGTTACTCAGCTTGGTGTTGGTGGTTTATCACTTTATTATGGCACAGATGAAGCTGTAGAAGGAAAAAATGCATTTTTAGAAAAACGTAAACCAGACTTTAACCAATTTAGAAAATAGTGATGATGATGATGAAAATAAAAAATATATGTGTAATCGGAGCAGGGATTATGGGATCAGGAATTGCCCAATTAATAGCGACTCACGGTTATAATGTAAATTTAGTTGATGTAAGTGAGGAGTTATTGAAAAAAGTTAAAAATTCGATAGAAATTAATTTAGAGAGGTTTTTTGTTGCTAAAAATAAAATACCTAAAGAAGAAGCAGAAAAGATTTTAAACAGAATTAGTCTAAATGTTAATAAGAATGAAGCTGTTAAGGATGTTCAAATAGTAATTGAAGCTGTTTTTGAAGATATGGATTTAAAACAACAATTATTTTCTGAACTGGATAACCTGTGTAAAGAAGATGTAATTCTTGCGTCTAATACATCATCTTTAAGTATCACTGATATTGCCTTAAAATCTAAAAATCAAGAAAGGATAATAGGAATACATTTCTTCAACCCAGCTCCGGTAATGAAATTGATTGAATTAATAAATGGAAAGAACACTTCTGATGAAATTGTAGAAAAATCAAAACTATTTTCTGAAAGTTTGAATAAAACAGTGGTAACTGTAAACGATTCACCTGGTTTCGTAACAACTCGACTTATTTATGTATTATGTAATGAAGCAATTAATTTGTTTACGAAAGGAATTGCCAGTGCCAAAGATATAGATACTGCATGTAAATTAGCATTCAATTTTCCTATGGGCCCTTTAGAACTTTCTGATTTGGTTGGTAATGATATATATTATCATATTGGACAGTATTTAGAAAAAGAACTGGGACAAAAGTATCAACCAAGCCCTCTTTTACAAGAAATGGTAGATAGCGGACTTTTAGGGAGAAAAACAAGGAAAGGTTTCTATGAGTACTAAGGCTCACCGCCATTTCTTTGAACCAAGTGTTTTTTTTCTCATTTTTTTATAAAACTTTTATATTTACTTATTGCATATAATTACTTTTTGCATTTAAAATATGTATTAATATAACGTAAAAGTCATATTTTGATTATTTTTTAATATAAAAACTCTTATTAAATATTCGTAATATAATAAATTGGGTTAAGATTTTTAGGGGTTTATAAATTCGAGAATCTCTTTCCTAAAAAATAAATTATTATGAGCAAGTCTAAGCTAACAAAAAAAAATCTGGAATTTGAAGAGCAAGCTGATTTAGTTGAGAAATACAATCAATTAAAGGAAGAAAATCAAAATTTATCTGACGAAAGTAAAATTTTAAAAGATCTTATCATCAAAAATGCTAAGAAAGATTATCAGATATCATTAATAGAAGCAGGTAATTTAAATAATTCTCATAAGAATTCAGAAATTAAAAATTCTTTCTATATCCAGATAATTTTAGGAATTATTGTAATTGTTTTATCATTAGGATTTCATATTTTATATTTATCAATTACAGATTGCTTATTATATAATGGCGGAGATCCAGGATGTTGGATTAAAAACTGGTTGGGTATTGATATTCATGCTAGTTTTTATCTTGATGTTATGTTATATTCGTTGATTGCGCTTCAGTCTCTTCTAATAATTTTAATAATAAGAACCCAACTAACAAAAGCATAATTAAATTTCTTTTAAAAAGATTTATGTCTAAAATATAAAATTAGGATATTGATCAAAGATCATATCATTTCTTTACTAAGACTAGTTTATCTTCCTCAAGAATTATTTTATCTTTATTTAAAGGACTGAAATTGTATATACTTCTCATTGCATAAACGATTAAATCTCCAAATATTTTTAGTTTTAATGTGTTGAATAAATCATTTATCATCTGAAGATCTTCAGGAATTGATACACCAAAGAAAGGATTTAACATTAAATATATCGAAGCCCCTAAAATTATACCTAAAAGTAAGCTAATTGTACTATTAAATGGGAAAAACCATAATATAAAAAACAGAATAAATAAATTTGGCACTAAGCGATAAATTCTAATTTTATAATTTACTTTAAGCTTTCGTTTAAGTTGAAAGATTGTATAAGGTAATAGAAAGAGGGCGGATATCAACATTACTATCCCAATACCTAAGATCCCAAAAAGAAAAAGAAAAATTGGAGATAATCCCGTTATTATTATGATTGTTATTAGAAAACCTCTTGCTGCGGAATTAGCATTTCCAGATCCTATTAGAGCATTTCCAAATAATGTCGAATATCCATAAATAAATTGACCTAAAACTATAAGAATGAATAAAGTTTGTGCCATTGAAAAGATTTCACTATTGAAAGTTCCTCCATCCATAAACAGATCTCTATGTAAATAAAATAGCAATTCCCCTGAAAGCGCGACCATTGCAGTAAGAAACCCAAGAGCTAAAATGCTGGAAATTCTTGTTGAATCGTTAATTGAAGCCTCCACAGTATCATAACTCCCTTTTGCACACGCTTCAGCAATTTCAATGTTTAATGGCGCAGAATAGTACAATATTACTGTTTTAATAGCTCCGTAAGTCATTAAGACAGTCATTAAACTCAATGCTAACCCCTGATATTCAGGATCTGAAAATATAGCTAAATATATAGCAGTAAAAAAAAATAAAATATCTTCGAAAAATTTTGAATTTTGAATATTAGTTAGCATTGAATAGGCAGAATTTTTCATATATAGCAATATTTGATGTTCCTCAATTAATTGACTAATTTCTGGGGATGTTCTTTTTTTCATAGTTCTTGTTCTTAAACCTGCTTGAATTATTTCTTTAATTGAATAAGGGGCCTGCTTGCTAAAAAAAAAAGCAAATAAAAATAATGTAGTAATATTGAAAAACGGGTGAAAGGCAAACCAAAAAGGGCTGATGTTAAAAGAGATAAAAATGTATCCCCAAAATAATAGAAAAATCCCTGCAAATATTGATAAAAATGCAATTATATCGTATCTATTCTTAATTTCTAACCCAATTTGAAAAACATAGTTGCTATATATTATAATGGAGGTAACACCTGATGCAAAAATACATTCTCTTAATAATTGATTTGTTTGAACAAAACCAAAAATATAGGATATCATAATCATCCACAGTCCTAGTATCAATCCAACTAGAAACAGAATTTTCGAATAGGTTGCTGCTTTTAAACGCCCTAATTCTTCATTAACAATAAAGGCAGTTTTTATTTCTGCAATAAAATATCTTGAAATTCCTATCCCCATCAATCCTACAATACCATTTATTGCGGTTGTTAATCCGAAATATTTTAATCCTTCCCATCCTGTACCTAATATTATGAAAGCCCAAATACATCCCGCATTAATTAATGCAAAAAACATATAAAGAGATCCAGAAGTTATCACTCGCGAACTCCCTTCTTTCTCGAAGAACTTACGATCTCTTGAGAAATCAATTTTAAGTTCTGTTCTCTCTGGTATTTTTTCCATATATAACAAGCTATCTCTTAACTAATTATTCAATATGAATTTTTTAGTTAAAAAAAAGTTTTAGAAAAAGTCTAATAACATGTAAAAGAATAGAGTTGCCCATCTTATTTATCTAGTAATAATAGAGAATTTTATGATTGACTGTTTTTACTACATAATATTATTAAAGATAATCAGATGAGTTAAATGGTTGGTAAAGATATTATATGTGAGAATTGTGGAGAAAATACGGATTCAGAAATATTTAATTGTGAAGATTGTAGTAATATCCTCTGCGATACGTGTGCTAACATTTGTAAAAAATGTGGAAGCTATTTATGTGATAGTTGCTATCATAATCATAAAAAAAGCTGTAAATAAATGAAAGGTTCTTATATTTTAGTCATTCATATTCCTGAAATAATTGAAATAACTATTGGTGCTTTAGGTAGCATCTTATTTGACAAAGGGTTTTATTTATACATTGGATCTGCTATGGGTGGTTATGGTTCAAATACCTTAGAAAATAGAGTAAAAAGACATATTTCCCCTTCAAATAATAAAAAAACTCACTGGCATATTGATTACTTATTAAATTATGAGAAAAGTATTATAACACAGTTATATTTAATTCCCACATTATATCGTTTAGAGTGTATAATTGCTAAAGAAATAATGGATTTTTCAGACGATAATATTGAAGATTTTGGATCATCTGATTGTAAGTGCAACAGTCATTTATTTTATTTCCAGCAATTTAAAGAGTTTAGATATTAAAGTAATTTAACTCAAAAAAATAATAATAAAAATGTAAAAATTATCGTAAGGAGAATATTGAAGGGAAAAGTTAAAAATTTAAAATCTAATATTTGAATAAGGATTGCGATTAGGTTGTAAGTAACTGTTTCCAATTATATTTATTGAAGTTCATTTTGATATTTTTGAAAAATTTAATAAAATCCTTAAAATTTTTTAAACTTGCAATTGAATTTTACATATCAGAAATCAAAATAAAAAAATAAAAAGTGAAAAATATGGGAATGTTAGATGGAAAGGTTGCCATAATAACTGGCGCTGGTCGTGGTCTTGGTCGTGAAGAAGCTTTACTATTTGCTAAGGAGGGATGCAATTTATTGGTAAACGATTTAGGCGGTAGCTTTGATGGTAGTGGTGCTGAAACTAAGGTTGCTGATGAAATTGCAGAAGAATGTAAAAAATTGGGAGTTAAAGCTGTAGGTAATTATGATTCAGTCACTGATTTTGATAAAGCAAAAGCAATGATTGATCAAGCAATTTCTGAATACGGAAAGTTAGATATCGTTGTAAATAATGCTGGAATTTTGCGGGATAGGATGCTCTTTAATATGACAGAGAAAGAATTTGATGATGTTATAGCTGTACATTTGAAAGGTACATTTAACATGACTCGTCATGCTTCTTCATATTTTAGAGAACAAGGAAAGGCTAATCCCGATTTAGGTGTTTTTGGGAGAATAATCAATACTGCTTCAGATGCGGGTTTATTAGGAAATGTAGGTCAAACTAATTATGGTGCTGCAAAAGCAGGTATTGCCGCATTTACAAATATTGCCTCAATGGAATTAGGCAAATATACTACGGTTAATTGTATCGTGCCTGTAGCTAGAACGAGACTCACAACAGATGCAACACCGACAATGGTAGGGACAATGAGTATGAAAGATAAAAGAGGTTTTGATATCTTCAATCCTACTAATGTTGCTCCTATGGTTGCATTTTTAGCCTCAGATCAAGCAATTAAGATTACAGGAGAAGTTTTCAGAGTGGTAGGTGATCGGGTTTTCTCATTAATAGGGTGGACTACTTATAAGCAAATAGATAATAGTGGAGAGCCGTTCACTCCTCAAATTTTAGCAGAACGCGTCCAAGAAGAATTATTAAAAGGTAAACCTAAAAAAGAAACTTTAGCGAGTTCACTTGCATCTTTAATGTAAATTTAATTTCATTTTCTTTTTTTTACACATACACATAAGAAGAACAATCTTTTTATGAATGTTATTTATCAATTAAATCATCAAAGAATTTATCATCAAGGTATTCTTTTTCTACATTATCTTCTTTCGTATCTTTAGACATATAATAGATGGCCAAAAATGTTCCTGTTAATAGACCAATAACTGCTCCAGAAAGAAATGTAAATCCTACATACAAAAAGAAAATAATTACATGTCCCCTAATAGTTATCATTATTAAAATCGTCTGGTAGAAACTAATAAATAGACAAGCTAAAACACCTCCAAGTATCCCTACAATAATACCATATTTTAAGAATTCTTGATGTGGTTCTCGATTTTTAAAAAAGTTTAATACCCCAAAAATAGATCCTAATAAAAATTCAAGATCAGCAAAAAGGACAAAACCAGAATAAATCAAGGTTCCTGTTACCATAGATATAATTGAAACTATAACATAAGAGATGGTAGTAATTAACGCTGAAATCCACATGCCCCATTTTACATTCTTTTCTCTAATTATACTAGTTAAATCACTCATTTTTCTCATAAAAAATAGATTATATTAAGAAAATGAAAAAAGAATATGTTAAGTATATTACTAATTTTTTTACTATCTATCAGTACCCGGGATATCTTTACCTTTCATTATCGTTTTTGTAACTACTTTCTTTACTAATTTAGTTGGGTCTACTAATTCTCCATGAAATAATCGAATTTTATGTAATTATTTAGAAGAAGCTAAAAAATATATAAAATTACACCTTACATAATAATTAAAGAATTTATAATCTCACTAAATCAAAATTGGAATGAGTTAAATGAGTGAAAGAATAACAGAAATACTTGATTCTTTAAAGGCAATTAAAGGAGTTCATGGGGCGGCTCTTATTGAGAAATTTGGTTTAATTAGAGGTAGCGCATTACCCGGATGGGTAGACCCAGAGGCTGTAGCTGCTATGGTGACCTTAATTTTGAAAGCAAGTCAAAGAGCAACTAAAGAACTAGAACAAGGGCAATTCTTTAGTGCGATAATAGAATCTGAGAAGGGAAAAATACTTTTTAGCGAAACCGAGGGAAATATTCTCACTATAATAACTACAAAAGAAGCTAAGCTTGGTATTATAAATTTAAAATTAGATGCTGCAAGTACAGAACTTAGAAAGCTGATATAATTTTTTTTCTATTTTTTTAAATAAAAATTTCTTATATAATTATTCCAATTTGCTTCAGCATTTTGAACATTATTCTTCTAGTAATTTCTGGGTCAGCTTGACCCTTAGTTTTACCCATAACCCTACCTATTAAAGCTTCAATTGCTTTTGGATTTTTACGACAATCTTCAACGATTTTCGGGTTTTCTTTAATTACTTCTTTACAATTTCCTTTAATAATTTCTTCATTAGAAATTCTCTTTTTACCTTTCTTCTCAATTATTTTAGAAATAGAAGAACCATTCATCATTTCACTTATGAAAGTTTTTGCTATTTTAGTGGTAATCTTTCCTTCATTAATGTGGTTGATTAAATCAACTACCAGTTTGGGTTGAACTTTTGTTTCTGTTATTGTCTTATTTTGCTCATTTAAATGTCGCGATATATCATTCATCAGCCAATTACAAAATTGTTTATACTCATTCAGGCCGAATGATGGGTCAGAATTCACTCCATCTTCATAAAAGTCAGCGATATCTTTATCTAGAACTAAATTCTCTGAGTCAAATTCTGATAAATTATAATCTCTTTGAAGTCTTAGTGCTCTCTCGTTTGGCATTTCTGGTAATTTATCTTTAACTTGCTGGATGAAATCTTTATCAATTGCTATTGGAACTAAATCCTGTTCAGGAAAGTAACGATAATCTTCTTCAAATTCTTTCGTTCTTAGCGAAATAGTAATCCTTCTTTTATCGTCCCAATGTCTGGTTTCCTGGGTTAGCTTCTTACCTCGTTTTAATAGATTTTTTTGTCTCTGAATTTCCCACTTTAACGCACGTTCTACTTCCTTAAAACTGCTAATATTTTTAACCTCACTTCGCTCATGTCCTTTAATTGATATATTAGCATCCACTCGAGCAGCTCCAGTTAAGTCTAAATTTGATATCCTTGTATATTGGACAATTGACCTTAATTGTTTGAGAAACTCTCTTGCCTCTTCAGGAGATCTAATAACTGGTTCGGATACGATTTCAATAAGACAAACACCAGATCGATTGTAATCCACTAAAGTATATGGAGATGTCGCGATTGACCCTTTATGTACCAATCTTGCTGGATCCTCTTCTAAATGGATTCTGTTAAGTCTTATCTTTTTTTTTTTGCCCTTTATTTTAACTGTTATATTCCCTCTATCTGCGAAAGCTCTCCCTCCTGCTTTATTGTACTGACTTATCTGAAAGCCCTTTGGTAAGTCTACGTAGAAATAATTTTTCCGAAAGAAAAACATTGAATCATTAATTTTACTATCTAATGCTAATGCAAGTCTTGTAGCAAATTCGATTGCTCTTTTGTTAATCACAGGCAATGATCCCGGTAACCCTAAACAAATGGGACAATTATGAGAATTTGGTTCAGCTCCTCTATAATCTGCATTACAACTACAGAATAGTTTAGTTTTCAAATTGGTGAGTTGAATATGAACTTCTAATCCAATTATCACGTCTTCGTAATTAGAACTCACTCTAATTCCCTCCATCTTTAATAGGAGCTAATTTCCTAAAGATATTTAATTCTTTTTCAAGTAGATATCCGATATTGAGGATTATTTTTTCACTGAAATAATTACCAATAATTTGAAATCCAATCGGAAGGTCGTTCTTATCAAATCCACATGGAATTGAAAGAGCAGGTAACCCCGCAAGATTCACGGGGCAAGTTAAAATATCCATCAAATACATTTGCAATGAATCATTTACTAATTCTCCAATTTTAAATGCCGTTGTAGGCATTGTTGGACATACAATAGCATCACATTGATTTAAAGCATTTTGAAAATCATTTTTAATAAGAGTTCTAACTTTCAATGCCTTAATATAAAACATATCATAATAACCAGCAGATAGGGTATAACTTCCTAGTATAATCCTTCTCCTTACTTCACTTCCAAATCTTTCACTCCGAGTTCTACTAAAAACCTCATATAAATCTCCACTAAGATCACCGCTCATACTCCCGTATCTTAAGCCATCATACCTAGCCAAATTCGAACTTGCTTCGCTCATTGCTATTAAATAATAAGTAGGAATCGCATATTCTAAATGTGGAAAGGAAATCTCAATTGTCTCAGCTCCTAAGCTATTCAATTTATTAATGGCTCCTTTTACTTTATTTTTTACTTCCTTCTCCAAACCTTCACCAAAAAATTCTTTAGGAACCCCAAGAGTCATTTTTGAAATTGGGTTTTGAAGTTCTTCTGTATACTTATCTACCTTAATATCAACCGTAGTAGAGTCTAAAGGATCATAACCAGCAATGATTTCTAATAATATTGCTGTGTCATATACACATCTCGATATAGGGCCCATTTGATCTAACGAATTTGCATATGAAACTAATCCATATCTAGAAACTCTCCCATATGTTGGTTTTAAACCCACTACACCACAATAAGAAGCGGGACATCTAATACTTCCCCCTGTATCACTTCCTAATGAAACTGGCGTTTGACCTGAAGCTACACATGAACCCGAACCTCCACTTGATCCTCCAGGAACTCTTTCTAGGTCCCAAGGATTATAAGTTGGGCCATAACAACTATTTTCAGTAGAAGAGCCCATAGCAAATTCATCCATATTTGTACGGCCCACACATATTGCTCCTTCCTTTTCGATTAAACGTTTAATAACAGTAGCATTATAAGGTGGATAATATCCTTCTAAAATCTTAGATCCACAAGTAGTAGGACTATCCTTAATACAAATAAGATCTTTTATTCCCATAGGTAATCCATAAAGTCTCCCTACAGGCTTACCTTTATTTAATTTTTTATCTAATTGTTTTGCTTTGTTTAATGCTTTTTCTTTAGATAGGTGAACAAAAGAATGTAATTTGTCCTCAGTTTTTTCTATTCTTTCATAAATTTGGTAGATTAGTTCTTCGATGGTAATTTCTTTACTCTTTATTTTCTCAATTAGTTCATATGCCATGTATTCATAGAGTTTCATTTACCGCAAACCACACTTTTAAATAATGTAGGAAAAGGATCTATTTAATTTCTCTTATTTGGTGTCATGAGTTCATTTTTTTAAGGTGCTTTTCTTAATATGGTTCTAGGTTGCTATGGAGCCTTTCGATGTTGAGTTCGAGGAAACGGGATTGCATCTTTAATATTATCTATTCCACATAACCACATAATGACTCTCTCAACACCTACTCCATAACCAGAATGAGGCACACTGCCATAACGCCTTAATTCAAAGTACCACTCATAATTTTTTGGATCTTCCCCGTCAGCTTCTAATCTTTTTATCATATTATCAAGTAATAAAGAACGCTCTGAACCACCAACAATTTCACAATATCCTTCTGGTGCTATCATGTCAAAACATAATGCTTCTTTAGGATCTTCTTCACTTGGTGGTTTATAAAAGCCCATAATTTCTGTGGGATAATGTGTGACAACAACAGGAACCTTAAAATGATCTGCTATTTTTGCTTCCTCAATAGTTCTTAAATCCTTACCCCAAGGAACATTCATTTTATATTTTGTATTAAGGATATCTAAAGCTTCTGAATATTTTATAGTTGGATATTCAGCTTCTGCATAATGCTCTAACAATTTAATCTCTCTCTCTAAAATTTTCAGCTCTTTTTTATTATGCTTCATTACTTGTTTCACAATAAACCTAATTTCATCTTTAGCAACTTCTGTAACTTCATCAAGCTGCATCCAAGCAGCTTCCATTTCAGCCATCCAAAATTCTGATAGATGTCTTGATGTTTTTGATTTTTCTGCTCTAAACGTTGGACCCATATTGTAAATTTTACCTAATGAAAAAATACCTGCTTCAGCATATAATTGCCATGTTTGACTAAGATATGTTATGTCGTCAAAATATTTAACCTCAAATAGGGTGGCTCCACCTTCAGATTGGCTGGGTTGGAAAATAGGTGCATCAAATTCATAATAACCATGACTTCTAAAAAATTCATGTATAGCTCCAACAACTGTATGCCTGATTTTTAGAATTGCATTTAATTTTCTTGATCTTATCCAAAGATGCCTATTATCATATAAAAGCTCTGGTGATTGATGTTCTGTAATTGGAAACGGTTCAGCTACTTGAACGATTTGTAAATCTGACACAGAAACCTCATAACCCGTTGGAGCTCTTTCATCCTCCTTTAGATCCCCTGAAATTTTAACCGAAGATTCAATTGTTAACTTTTCAGCTTTTTCAAAGATCTCTGGGCTCTTAGCTTTTGATATAACACATTGTATTATGTCCGATTCATCCCTCAATACAATGAATACAAATTTGTTCGATTTTCTTTCTCTATATACCCAACCTCTTAAATTCACATTAGAATCTTCTTGTTTTAACGATTCTTCAATGGTTGTATATTTTAAATCCTTCATTTTTGAATTGTGAGAATGTTTTATGAATTTAAACTTACAATAATAATAGAAATAAGCGATTTCTAAAAAATTTGACTGATTTTAATTCTAAAATCTAATTTTCTTCTTGCTTTCTAAGAAGATATTTAGAGAAGATATTCATATAAAGACATTCTTCCGGTGCCATTTCGGGAGTTAACTGGGGATTTTCCGTGAACTCAACATTGCTTCCCCTAATAATGACCACTGGAGTTTGTTGATCAGCTTCACTTAGAAGAAATTGAGCCGCACTAGTAAGATCATCTGCTATCGCTCTCATTGTAATTTCCATAGGTCTATTAAAGAGATCTGGGTGTCCTCGCAAATCTTCAACAGGTTCAAATCCAGCTGTAGCTATAGCAATTCCAATAGTTCCTTTTCTAAGAGGTTGTACTCTTGAATCTGAGATAATTACACCCAGATCATTTAAACCATACTCTTTTCTTAATTCTTTCCAGTATTCCCAAACAACTTTTTTAAGATCCTTTGGGAGTAAAACAACTCTATTTGGTCCTGCATTTGAATGATCGATTCCAGCATTAGCAATTAAAAAATCATTCACCTTGGCTAAGATAACATGTGTCATTCCTCCTAAAATCATTGACGCTTCTTGTATTATCAGTTCTACAAAACGATCATCCATATCATACTCTTTTGCCATTTCCTTCGCTTTTTCTGAAACATTGGTTACATCAGATAGGTTTATCACTCTTCCCTGTGAAGTAGCTATTACTTTTTCTGCAATTACTATAATATCTCCTTCTCTTAAAGACTCCCCTTTATTCCTTATGTTTTCGATTATTATACTCAATAAATTATCATTTTCTTTAATAAGGGGTAGTTTAATTGAAAATAGTTCCATTGTAGGAAAGAAGAATTAATTTTATTTAATATTATTTCGGTTTTATCAAAAAGTGGTGATAATTTAGTTAATTAGATAACAAATGAAATAAGAAGAATAAAGCAAAAATATTAGAAATGAAATAATAATATAATAGGATTGAAATATAAAATGGAAAAATCAAAACCTAACATCATCTTCATTTTAACTGACCAGCAAAGATACGACACTTGCGGTTGTTACGGTCAAGATTTGAATATTACATCCAATCTTGATGGATTAGCCAATGAAGGGATTCGCTTTGAATATGCTCTCACTAATCAACCAGTTTGCGGTCCAGCAAGATCTATACTTCAAACTGGAAAATATCCTACTGAATCAGAATGTTATCGAAATGCAATTGGACTCCCGATAAGTAACCAAAACATAGCAAACCATTTTTCGAATAATGGTTATGATGTGGCTTATATCGGAAAATGGCATCTCGCAAGTACCCTGGGGAGATCTCAAGATTTTAAATTAAAAAAAATGGACTATAGGACAAAACCCATTCCTCCTGAACTCAGAGGGGGTTATAAAGATTATTGGCTTGCATCTGATGTACTTGAACACACATCACATGCCTACAATGGGCACCTTTTTGATGGAAAAAGTGTTAAAAGGGAATTTAACGGTTATCGAGTTGATTGTCTAACGGATTTTATCCTTGAATATTTAGAATCGCGTAAAAAACAAGATCCATTATTTCTATTTATATCATATTTAGAACCACATCATCAAAATGATCACAATGCAATAGAAGGACCAATAGGAAGCAGGGAAAAATTTAAAAATTTCAAAATCCCTGGCGATTTACAAAATACTAAAGGCGATTGGGATGAATTCTTCCCGGATTATTTAGGATGCTGCCATTCAATTGATATGAACCTAGGGAGGATAATTGATAAACTTAAAAAATTGAACATGTACGAAGATTCAATGATAATATTTACAAGTGATCATGGGTGCCATTTTAGAACTCGTAATCGGGAATACAAGCGATCTTGCCATGAAGCATCAATTCGTATTCCTTTAGTAATTAAAGGGGCAGGTT
>JAHLWJ010000430.1 GCA_019057975.1 Promethearchaeota archaeon
GTCCAAGGAATAACTGGCCCAGATGGAGTCCAAGGAATAACTGGCCCAGATGGAGCTCAAGGAATAACTGGTGATCAGGGTCCACAAGGAACAACTGGCCCAGATGGAGCTCAAGGAATAACTGGTTCAGATGGAGCTCAAGGAATAACTGGTTCAGATGGAGCTCAAGGAATAACTGGTGATCAGGGTTCAACTGGAGATAAAGGACAAACAGGTGAACAGGGATCAACAGGACCAGATGGTGATAAAGGAATGACTGGCGATAAAGGAATGACTGGTGAACAGGGACAAACAGGACCAGATGGTGATAAAGGAATGACTGGCGATAAAGGAATGACTGGTGATAAAGGAATGACAGGTGAACAGGGACAAACAGGACCAGATGGAGCTACAGGACCAGGAGGAACTGGTGCACAACCTTATTGTGATGTAGTTCATGATAGCGGAAATACCAACACTACTTCAAATACCTTTGTTTTAGCTGCAAACATGACTTTAACCCCTCCATCAGGGACATATGCAGTTACATTTACAGGATCTGGGTTAAGAGTTACTGGGGTTAATAATTTTGTTTATCTTAGAATTTACGCGGGTGGAGTCGCTCAAGGAAGTGAAATGGTTGTTAGAAGAGGTGGTAATTCATTTACTAATTTAGAAACATCTACAGCTGCGGTAGCAAAAGTGACAGTAAACGGTTCTCAAGCAATTGAAGGTAGATGGAGAATAAATAACGGGACAGGGAATATGGATGGGAGAAGTTTAATAATTATTGAAGTCGAAGCTTAAAAAATATTATAAAAAAATAATATTTTATTAATAAAATGGAAACATATACAATTTCAACAGATTTTTCAGGGATTTTTCCAAAATTAGAGCAATTGGAAACTGAAATAACTAATGATGTCAATATATTAAAAAATGTTTTATATTCATCAACAAGTGAAAGCGATGATTCGGTAGAAATAGTCTTTGATGCTACATTATCAGCGCCTGAAAAAACAGCTTTAGATGTTTTAGTAGCAGCTCATGTCCCTGTATATACCCCTGAAACTACTAATAGTTTAGATATTATTCCTAGGAAAAATAATTTTAATAAATCTAGTTATAAAAGATTGTCATCAAATGTTTTCCCAGGGACTAGTTATGCTTCAGCTAAATGTGTTTCTTATATGAGTAATAGTTCATCTTCATATAGTATAGAAATTTTTGATAAAGATAATCATCAAATTTTATTAGAAAAAACTTTTACCAACACTGAAGAAAGTATTCAAGATTTAGGAGTTTTAACAAATTTATCAACTGATTTAACTCAACTTGAAATATCTGGTAAAGTTACAGGAGGTGGTAAAGCTTATTTAGAAAGTGTAATTATTTGTTACAATTAAAAATATTATTTTAAAAAGAAATAATATTTAAAAATAAAATATATTATTAATAAAATATGACAACTGAAGTAAATCAATATCGTGTTTATTGTAATGATGAAGCAGATTATGTTTATACATGGTCAAGTTCAGAGCCTACAACGTGCCCAAATAATAATGGTCATACAATTAATGCAAGTTTAACAACTATCGTAGATACTGTTTCAGCAACTACCGTTAAAACCGAAGAAAATACAGAAGGTTATTTTGAAACTGAACATATTCAAATGAATATTCCTTCTGGAACTCCCGGAGATGTATCTGAACATGATGTAACTTGGCCTTGTGATCAGTTACTTTGGAGAACTATTTTAGACCCAACATCAGACATGATTGGTGATTCTATCAGTGTTCTGGCTAGCCCTGAAACTACAGTAGGTGTTTTGATGGCCCCGGTTAACATAGGAGATACTACTGTAACAGTTAATTCAACTGTAACTGATAATGTATGGAGAGGGTTTTTAATTACCATTGACGATGGAGTAAATAAAGATGTATTAGGTAGATGCACAAACGTTGATAGTGGAGCTGGAACTATCAGTTTTCAAACTCCTACAAGTTATGCATTTGCTCCTGGAACTCCTGTTAAAATCAGTGTTTATGTATTAAAAGATATACGAATAACTAATATTAATACCATTGATATTGGAAGTAAAGGATTTAAAGGTAAAACAATTACAGCTGGTTTAATTTTAAGAGTTTATTATACAAATAACAGCGGGACAGCTAAGGAATTTTTATTTAGAAGTGAAACTTATATGAGAGGATAATTCATTTTTAATATTATTTTAAATTAAAATAATATTTATAGTTTATATTGACAGTTAAATTTTATTCAGTTTCTGTTGTCATTTCTTCAGTTAATGTGATATCATCGGTTTTAAAAATTTCCTCACTTTCTTCAGTTTCACTCGCTGTTATAGTTTTTTCAATTTCTTCTGAAATAATATCTTCTGTTGAAATATCCATTATATCCTTTTCTTTAATTTCAGGTAAAGGTTCAAATATTTTATTATTTGATGGTGTGTATTCTGTTAGGGGAACTTTGATCGGTGAATCTGGTTTATGAATAATTTTTTTATTTTTAGGTGAAATTTTAAGAGGTATTTTATCTAAAAATGTTTTTTTATTTTCTTTTTTAAGATAATTATTTTCTTTATTTAAAAAATCGTCTAAAGAAATTCCTAAACCTGAAGGCATTTCATAAGTATATGTATACCCATTATCTTTTGAAATTAATTTATCTTTTACAAATTCATATTCAGCGCCTACAGGTAACCAATTTTTATTACCTGTAAATAAATCGTAAGCTAAAGCTTGTAAAAAGAATATTTCATCGTAAGATAATTCCAAAATTTCTTTTAAAGGAAACAATTGGATTATTCTGATTAAATCATAACTAGATCTTTCAATATAATTTTCAGCTTTTCTTTCATGCTTTAAAGTGGATGTGTCTAATAATTCCCATTTATCTTTAACATACATATAAACATTTCCAGGAGGAACAATACTAAAATATTTGTTTTCAGATACTTTTTTATGAGAAATTTTTAAAACTAATCCTTTTTTTTCTTTAGTAAATCTTAAAATATAATTATTTTTAATAACTTTATATATAATTTCATTCATATTTTAATTATTATTTTTAAAAATAATAATTATTTAATCAATTTTAAAAATAGGTAAATATTCTGCATCAAAATTTTTTAAATATTCAATTAAAGCCCCATCAGAATAAAAGAATTTTCCATTATAAACTACAATATCATCTAAATCAAAATCAAAAATAACCATATTCTCATCTGTTGAATTAATAATTTCAAGCCAAGAATTTTCTGTTTCTGAAGTTAATTTTGAATCTACATATTTAACAGTTTCTTCAGATAAATTTTCATTACTACCAACAAAATAAACTGGAAAAATTTTAATACTTTGATCTTCAATTAAACCAATTTTATCAACAGTTGTGTAAAGTTTTCCTTCTTCATCTTCATAAATAAACATAAATTTTTCTCTTTTATCTACAGGTTCAGGGCTAGATTGTGCAACTATTTGTCTGACACTACTTCCTTCACTTTTACTTCTATGATGTCTATTTTTACTTTTATGGGAAGAAGATTTGTGATCACGAACTTTATGTTCTCTTTCTTTATGATCTCTTTCTTTGTGATCTCTTTCTTTGTGATCTCTTTCTTTGTGACTTCTACCCTTATCACGATTACTTTTAGATTTTCTGTTTTTTTCTTTTAATAATTCTTTTAATACTTTATCTTCCATTTCTAATATTCTATTTTCTTTTAAAATAAAATTGATATAAAAATTAAAATTCAAAACAAATAAATGGAAGAAGTAACTAATATTTGTAAAGATTTGACTTTCCCTGATAAAGAATTTATTATCCGTAAATATTTATTAAAATATTTACATGATGGAGGTTTATTAAAGTTAGATCCTGAATTAATTACAGATGTTTTCAATATTTTAAATTCAGATGAAATTGAAATTTTTAAAGATCAAATTACTCAGATTATTGGTGATTTTGATCAGGAAGATTTTGTAAATATTAAATGGAAAATTAATTATTGTCACAATTGTTCAGAACTTGGATCAGTTGAAAGATGTAAAAATGAACATATGGAAGATTGTGCGTATGGGGAAATAACTTCCGAAGAAGGATGCAGAAATTTATTTTGTTATGATTGTATTTATCATTTATGTTCTAATGAAAATGAAGAATGTGAAGCTGTAAGATGTGAAGAATGTTCTTATAATTAAAA
>JAHLWJ010000431.1 GCA_019057975.1 Promethearchaeota archaeon
TACCACCAGCACAACTGCGGTAACGGTCGCAGATAATAATTCCAATTTTAATTTTGTTTTCCATTACTATCCCCTTTCATTTATTTGAATTACAGATAAAGGTTTCGGGTTATACAAAGTTTCTGCGTAGCCAAAATTTGGGCGAGTGGAGTGAGCCGTATAGCCCGTATTATATGAAATTACACTCAATTGCATCATCTCAATAGTCATGAGGAATCCCCTTGATATGTAAAAGGAGAAGTTCCCTAAAATCATTGAACCCGCGCAAGAACAATACCTTTTTCCAATTCTTTTCAATAAAATCAAATGCATAAGGACATTCTATGAACTCGAAAGGTATCTTTAAATAAAAAGGCATTCCCTTTAGAGAAAACTCGTTATAGTCAAAAATAAAAAGCTCACCCCCTTTTTTACTTTTTTGTGAAAGTTAAAATATAACCCATATTATAGTTATTATCGTGTATAAGTTTTTTATAAAATTTCCCATCAAAATGAAATTTTGCACTTTCTATCTCTTTTATAACATCTTCTAATTGCATATCTGACAGATTCCATAAAGGTTCGTCCAATTTATTGTGCTTTGGATAAACTGAAAGAATAGCATCAGTCTTTAAAACCCTGTAAGACTCATTATATATTTTATTTCTTTCCGTGATATCCATATAATGCAAAATATCATAAAGCAAAACCACATCAACAGATTCATCCTTCAGACTAATTTTCAACTTTGCTGATTGACTATGCATTGGCGCTATATTTTTTAGACCTTCTCTCTTTGCTATTCCCATCAGCTCATTTAGAGATTCTATATCATTATCCACAGCATATACCTTGCCTTTCTTCCCAACCACCTTTGCAGCTGGAATTGTATAATGACCAACACTGCAACCAAAATCCAATACGACGTGCCCTTCTTTGATGCCAATATACTTTAAAAATATCTTTCCCACCTCTTTTAACCATCTTTTAACATCTGCTTCCATAATTTATCTTCTCCCTCTTGAGAATAGTGCAATTTCATATAACGTCTTACGTGTTTACGAAGTTACGAAGGCGTTTGGGTAAGTGTAGCGAACCACAAAAAGGCTGTTATATGCTGTTGCCAACATTCCTTTCATGTCTTGCGAATCACCTTGGATTGTTTTGTTGAGTAAATTGTAAAGTGCTGTTCTAGTAAAAAATCAAATTCTCTTTCCAATAGATAACCAGCTTCTTCCATTTCCCGTATAATAGTTTCCTTAGGAACATCATGCCCAAATATTCCACGAAAAGTGAAAAACTTACCTCTTTTATACTCTATTATAATAATTCTGCCATTAGGTTTTAAAAATTCTTTTAAATTTTTAAAATACTCTACTCGCTTTGGTACGTGATGTGTGACATTTCGCATAAATATGAAATCCAAACTTTTTTCAGGTAGATTCAATGTTTCTTCTTTTGCAAGGACTGGAACGAGGTTATTCAGTCCTTTTTCTTCAGTATTGTTTTTGATGAACTCCAAGAATTTTGGATTAGTATCAACAGCGTAAACTTTACCTTTTTCCCCCACTATTTCAGCAAATCTTAGCGAGAAGTAACCACCTCCTGCTCCAATGTCAGCAATAGTCTGTCCATATCTCAGTCCTATGGCTTCTATAATATGATTGGGTTTATTTCTTGGATCCGATGCTTTTTTATTAAACATTTTTGCTCTAAGGTCTTTCATTTTTTTCTCCTCCAAATATTAATATTTTTAAGGCAATGGCATATAACGGAATGCGGATAAAAGAAGTTGCCGAAGGCGAGGTAAGGAGCGAATCGACACTGATTTCGCCCACGCTATTCCCTCATCGTGGAGAAGGCGGTTGTTGACAACTCATCTGGCTCATTAGCCTATGGATAACACATATAAATGAAAGAGAGATCCACAAACTTAGACACGCTGCTCCCTATGTGAAATCGGATGGGACTAAGCATGGGCTTCCAGAATATTCTTCAAGTTGGTGAGATTGCCTTCTATCTTTTTCTGCATCGTGCGAACCACAATTGGTGTAATTAACCTTAAGAAACCACTTATCTCCAATTTGCTGATAAGGGTCAACCTTGTGCCGCCCTCAACGGAAACGAAAATCAATCTCTTCTCAGTCGACCAACTCTTCGAGGTAATTTTCTGTCCCCACTTTCTTCTGGGTTTGTACTCTGTGACCTCTGAGGTCCATTCCATTCGTCGGCCTAGAGCTTGATTTTCTCCCCGGAATGTCGTCCCTACACCCATCGGCCCCTTGGATGTTTGCTCCACTTTCAGAAGACCATCCTCCCACTGCGGCCAGCTTCCTGAATCTGTTACATAAGCAAACACCTTGTCAATGGGTCGATTGATCACCAAACTTGCTTCGATTGTTGCCATCTCAATACCTCCTTTTATCAATTCACACTTATGAAAAGTGGTAGGCGAATTTCATATAACTCGTTTTTATACGAAAAGTTTTCGTCAAAATATACTTTTCCTGCATATTATATAAAAAATTAACAATTTATTTTTAAAATTTTTAGGATTTTTAGGACTCTATATAAAGTGTGATTTAAGATATGGGTAAAAAGAATATGAAAAATACCAATATATAAGAACTCTAAATTCTATTTATGATATATCATCAGATCAGTCCAATACAATAGTATTTGCAGTTCCTTTAAAGGTATTAAGAGCAGTAGAAGGCTTGGGTAAGAAATCTTTAGGATCTAAGAAATAATAGTAGATGTTGTTATTTTAAAAACAAAGTCATCTTGACAAATGCAACATATATACTATAATTTAAATGTATATACAATTGCAACTACTTTTAAATAATTAAAAAGGGTGAAATATTATGAGTCTTGCTACAAATTTATTAAAAGCCAGTCATATCGGGATTAGAAATCTTAAAAAATATCTATCTGCAAAACTTCTTGATGAACTTTTTGTTATAACTAATAGAGGAACTCCTGTAAGTGTAAATATTCCATATTCTGATGCATTAGAATTAATAGATATTCTTGATGAACTTGCAGATTTAGAAACTATAACAGCTGTTGAAGAGGCAAGGAAAGCAATAAGGACAGGTGTTACTGGTATACCTGTTTCTGATCTTTTTAATAGAATACGAAAAAAACGATAATGAAATATGAAGTTAAGTTTCCAACCCACTCTATTGAAAAAAGCTTTGAAAAATTTCTTTTAAAAATACCTCAAAGAAATATTCAGGATAAAATTATACAGGTGATAGAAAAACTTGCTAATAACCCTCGTCCCTTTGGCAAAAAACCTTTTAAAAAACTTAAACCCCCTATTCAATTCTATAAATACACAGCACAATACCGGATAAGAGTGGGAGACTATAGAGTGCTTTATGATATAGATGATAATAAAAAAATTGTATGGATTTTAACATTAAGAAAAAGGGGTGAAAAAACCTACAAATAAAATTATATATAGCTTAACCCAGAAAATCAATTCACTAACATCAATCATCCATTAGCCCATTATTAGCCCTTAACTAGCCCTTTTAGCCCATTCTTATCCCTTTGCCAAGATATATTCAGTCCCTCTTCCAGTTGTACCTCTTTGCCTCTCTTCCCTTGCTTACCTTCATTCTTTAAAAGCCATTTCTCTATCTTTTCTTTCTTCTTTTTCAAATCTGACTTCGTGCCACTCCATTCCTTTGAGGCATTCGATGATAATTTTAATCCATCAAGTGAAAACTTCGTCCCATCTAAAAGTTCCATTTCTTCAAAATTGCAAATTCTAAGGTCCCTGGAACCAACTGTTTTTCTAATATAATGGGAACCATTAGTGTTCGAGCATAGGATATTGGCTTAAATCGAGTCATAAAACTACTTCCTAATAATTACTAATTTTTTCAAAATGCAAATTAATTTTTGCTACATTTTTGAGAAATATAAGATTTTTCCAATAGTCTCGTCAAGCGAAGTCAGGAACATTTTCTCCTTCGGAGTAGTAGAGAACTTCTGGATCGCTGTTCCACTTGAGTAGAATCTCCCAGTCCTCCTCGGTCATCGGGCGGAGTGTAATTTTCCCCCTTTGTGATTTGATATTGTGTTACCTCAAGACAGTCATCAGATTTTACTCCTTACCTGCTTTCGTTTAACTACTACTATAAACAGCAGCAGCCATTTTTACTTATTCCATATCCACATTCCCCATGAATCGGTAATTTCTT
>JAHLWJ010000432.1 GCA_019057975.1 Promethearchaeota archaeon
TACAGGGTTTTAAAAATTTGCAGATTATTCCTCTTTTTAGAAAAGGAGAGGAAGGACTGGTGTATTTAACCTTAAAGGAGACCTTAGAGAAGAGATTGCCGGATGGGATATGCTTTCCCGGGAGTCAGCCTTTAAAGTTATCTTTCCCAAGCTGGTAAAGAGTTATGCCCTGGATGCGCTATTGGAAAAAGGGAAAAAGAAAATAAGCAAGGAATAGAGAGTAGGTCGGATGTCAGGATATAAGAGGAGAAGAGTGTATAGAGTTTAGAATATGTCAGTGAATAAATACTAAATAAAATACATTTTAGGTGGTTATATGTAAGTTAAAGGTGACTTTTCACACAGTCTGACGTCCCTATGTCTTACTATGTCTTATAAAATCTTTGAATATATAGCCAAAGGCTTTTTTTAAAAAATATTTTTAAAAAAGAAGGATTTTTTAAATAAGGGCAGTATATGAGAAAGTAGAGCATTATAAAAATAAAATTTAAAGGAAAAAATAGAATTTTGGGAAATAATATCATTGATATAAACCACATAAAAGATGCCAAGAAGGCCCTTAAACCCCTTATAAAGAAAACAGCCTTGAAATATTCTCATTTTTTAAGTTCAATTTGTCAGGGAACAATTTATTTAAAATTAGAAAATAACCAATTAAGCCATTCTTTCAAGATTAGAGGTGCATTTAATAAAATATTAAAACTAACGCTTGAAGAAAAACAAAAAGGAATCATCACTTGTTCTTCCGGAAACCATGGTCTTGCTACAGCGATAGCGGCTAAAAAATTGAATGTAGCAGTAAAAATTGTCATTCCGGAAACGACACCCAGAAAAAAAGTAGATAAGATTAAAAAATATAATGTAGACTTGGTATTATATGGAGATTACGATGAAGCTGAACAAAAAGCATTGGAATTAGCATGCAAAGAGGGAAAAACCTACATCTCTCCCTATAATGATGTTGATGTTATTGCCGGACAGGGTACTATCGGATTAGAAATTTTAGAAGAATTTCCGGAAGTTGAAAAAGTGTTAGCTCCTGTGGGGGGTGGAGGTCTGTGTGCCGGTGTTGCTATTGCAATGAAAAATAAGAATCGAGCCATAGAGGTTATTGGAGTCCAATCAGAAGCTTCTCCGGTTATGTATGAATCTTTGAGGGCTGGAAAAATTCTAAAGTCAGAAGAGCTAAAAATTCAAAGTTCCCTTGCTGATGGTCTTAGTGGAGGAATAGAAGAAGGGTCAGTTACTTTTAAAGTAGCTCAAAAAAATGTGGATGAAATTGTTTTAGTAAAAGAAGAAACCATAAAGGAAGCAATCCGATTGCTCTGGGAGAAAGATGGTCAGGTCGTTGAAGGGGCGGGAGCCGTTGGTCCTGCAGTAGTGATAGAAAATAAGGAACATTTTAAAAATAAAAAAACGGTTATTATTCTTAGCGGAGGAAATATCGATGATGACCTATTTAATAAAATAACCAAAGTGTCTGGATAAGATGAAATAAAAAAGTCTAAGATAATTCTGAAGATTTTCAAGCAAGCTATGGAGTAAAAAAAATTTGAAATATATTTAAAAAGGGAGGAAGCAATCAATGAGCAAAATAACTATTTTAAACGAAGAGGCTATAAAAAAATTACTGGATATTAAAAATGTGATAAAAGTAGTGGAACAGGCATATATTCTTAAAAATTCTAATCAAGCTGATTTATTTCCCATTATTACTCATATTTTTGAACCAGGTAAGGCCGATATGGACATAAAATCCGGGCACCTGAAAGGCGATGCCAATATATTTGGCCTAAAGCTTGTGTCATGGTTTGGCGAAAATAGCAAAAAAGGATTTCCCGAGGTGATAGGTACCATCATGGTATTTGATGGTAAGACAGGAATACCTCTTGGGATTTTAAGCGGCGAACATATGACCGGAATGCGTACCGGTTCAGCCGGAGCAATTGGTGCTAAATATCTTGCCAGAAAAGATTCAGAGAATCTTTTGATGGTTGGCGCAGGACATCAGGCATTTTTCCAGATTGCAGCAACTTTGACTGTTTTAAATCAAATTAAAAAAGTGATGGTTTATGATCCCATTGATTATAAATTAGCCGTTGATTTTTGTCATAAAATCAAGGCAAAATTAAATGAAGAGATTTTGTCAAAATATAAAGACGATAAAATATTAGCTAAAAAATATGATATCGACTTTGTTGCTATCGATGATATTGAAAAATCGACCGGTGAGGCAGATATTATTACAACAGCCACACCTTCCTACAAACCGCTCATCAAAGAGGGATGGGTAAAAAAGGGAACACATTTTACCTGTATAGGTGCAGATATGGAAGGGAAGCAGGAAATTGACGAAAATATTTTTTCAAAGGCTCGTATATTTGTCGATGACCTGGAACAGGCAATTCATGTAGGAGAAACGGAAACATCCATCAAAAAGGGAATGATCAAAAAGGAAGATGTTGTCGGCGAAATTGGTGAAATTATCATGGGAACAAAACCCGGTCGCCTATCCGATGATGAGATTACCATCTTTGACAGTACCGGAATTGCCCACCAGGATTTATTGACAGCTGCACATGTATTAAAGATAGCTCAAGAAAAGGGCTTGGGAACAATAGTAGAATTATAAATGATTAAAGGAGATATTCTAAATGAATATAAAAGATTTTAAAGTAGAAAGATGGTTAAACCTTTACGAAAATGATGCTGATTACGAGATGGCAGAAACAGATGTAAAGCCATTTACCTTAAAAGAATTATTGGAACTTGGAGATTTTGACCATTTGAAAGAACAGCTTCTTGGTGTAAAGTTAGGTTATAATCCTACTTCCGGGAGTGATAAATTAAAGGAAGCAGTGGCTTCACTTTATCAGCATAATGTAAAACCGGAAAATATACTTATTACTACCGGAGCTATAGAAGCTGATTTTCATGTAACCAATTCTTTGGTAAATAAGGGAGATACAGTCATTGCCCAATTTCCCGCATATCAAGCTCTTTATTCCACAGCCGAAGCCCGGGGAGCAAAAGTAAAATACTGGAGAATGAAACCGGAAAATGAATACAAACCGGATATTTATGAACTCAAAGCACTGATTGATGAAAAGACTAAATTAATAGTATTAAATATTCCTAATAATCCTACCGGAGCAGTTATCAGTGAAGCACAACTTAAGACTATTCTGAAATGGGCTGAAGAACAGGATTTTTATGTATTATGTGATGAGGTATATCACGCATTGGAATTAACCAAAGGTATTATTCCTCCATATGGCCGTAGTCTAAGTAAAAATGCGATTAGCGTGGGAAGCATGTCAAAGGCATATGGATTATCAGGTTTACGCTTAGGGTGGATTGCCGGTCCCGAAGATTTGATTCAAAAAAGTTGGGGATGGAAAGATTATACTTCTATCAGCAATACACCTTTAAGTGATTTTTTGGCTGCTTTTGCCCTGGTCAATCGGGAAAAGGTGATGCATAGAAATCTTGCAATTGCTCGTAAAAACCGTAAAACACTTCTGGAATGGTTTAAACAACATGCGTATTTTTTTGACTATATTGTGTCCGAAGTCGGCGTGTTATGTTTCCCAAAACTAAAAAATATTCCAATTACCACGGAAGAATTATGTAAGAAAATTTTTAATGAAAAGAAACTTTTACTGGTGCCGGGAGAATGCTTTGATATGCCAGGCCATATAAGAATAGGCTTTGGAGGCGACAGTCATAATTTTGAAACTTGCCTTAGTATCTTCTCCGATTATCTTAATAAGAATTTTAGAAAAAATTGAAAAGAAGTTTGAGATATTATGAAGCTTGCTGATAGATAATCAAGGTCGTAATATAATGGGAATTTGAGGAATTGAAAATCCGGATTTAGAATAATTTTATCAAGTTTATCTATTGTAGCTTAAAGATGGGATATGATGTTTAGAAAAATAAAAATGAATAGAGGTGATTAATAGTAAAAATAATTGAAAATAATGTAGGAAGGAGGGATAGAAATAATATTTTGAAGGAGCATATCTTTTTCTAGATATAAATTATTCATTGCAAAAATAAGGAGGTATTAAATCAATGAATATGAAATTTAAGAATTTTTTAATATTAATCGTTTGTTTAATGGTCATCATCTCGATTAATTTATCCGTAGGAGCAAGTGGCTCGATAACCATTGCTCTT
>JAHLWJ010000433.1 GCA_019057975.1 Promethearchaeota archaeon
GTAAAAAAGGAATTAAGACAACAAATCCTTCAAGAGGTAATATATGAGTGAAAAATATTTAATTTCTTTGTTATTTTAGTATTTAAATACCTTGCTAAGCTATTATATTTAATATAAATTAAAATACCTAAAGGGTTATTAAAATGGAAATAAATAGGTCAACTAAAATTCTCCCATTAATTGATAAATATCAAAAAGTGTATGATGAATTATATAAACTTTCTTCTAAAACTAAAAGATTTAAAAATCCGATCGTAAGAAAAACGATAGGTAAGAAAGCAACCATAGAAATGGCTTCTGGAATACTAGAAATCCCTATAGAAACAATTATTACCATAATCAAAAGTGTAATTGAAGTTAGTGGTGAGGAACCTCCTGAGAAAAATCGAAAAGAAATGATGAAAAATCTTTTAATTGATATGCACAAGGGTGTTGATATAAAGATTCTAAAAGCTCAATTTAAAGAAGCTGTTGGTGATATATCATCTTATGAAATCGGTCAGTTGGAACAGCAACTTATAGATGAAGGATTCTTAGATCCGGTAGAGATTACAAAATTAAGTGATTTACATGTTGATTTATTTAGGGATGCCTTAGATATGAAAGCAGATTATGAAACCATCCCTGGACATCCAGTCCATACCTATTTACAAGAAAATTTAGAAATCGCGAATTTAATAAGAGAAATCAGATCAGCCCCGGAATCTGAAAAATTTGTGCTTTTTCATAAATTAGGGGAGTTAGAAATACACTATGCTCGAAAAGAGAATCAAATATTTCCAATACTGGAAAAAAATGGAATTTCTGGACCACCTCAAGTCATGTGGGCTGTTCATGATGAAATCCGAGCGTTTCTGAAAACTACGAAAATTGAAGAAATTGAGCTAACCCTAAAAAAAGTTGAAGATATGATTTACAAAGAAGAGCACATTCTTTTTCCCATGGCATTGGAAAGTTTTTCAGAGTCAGACTGGATAAATGTACGTAAGGGTGAAGAGGAAATAGGATTTATATTTGGAGTTGAACCCGGAGATCAATGGGAACCAATAACAGCTGCTGATGTTCATAAACCACTTCCTTCTCATACTAAAAAATTAGGGGATGGGCTCAATCTTGACATAGGAAACTTAACAAAGGAGCAAATAAATATCATGTTAAAAACCCTACCAGTTGATCTAACCTTTGTAAATGAAAAAGATGAAGTCGCCTATTATTCTGATACAGAAGACCGAATTTTTCCTCGAAGCCGGGGAATTATCGGTCGTACAGTTCAAAAATGTCACCCTCCCAAAAGTGTGCATGTCGTAGAAGATATCGTAAAGAAGTTCAAATCAGGAGAAAAAGATGTAGCAGAATTCTGGATCCAGATGAATGGCAATTTTATAATGATTCGATATTTTGCCATGAGAGATGACGAAGGAAAGTATATTGGCACTTTGGAAGTATCTCAAGAACTCTCCAGATTAAGATCTCTTGAAGGCGAAAGACGCCTTGTTCAATGGGGAGATTAAGAACTCTGAAGTAAAGGAATATGGTATAATTTTAACTAAAGATGAGAAATATCGCCATCGTATTTATCCACAAAAAGGAAAAATCCCTGATGAGGATTACAAAATCGTGTAGTTCTTAATGAAACTTTATTAGTTTTAATTTTTAATTATTAAAATTTTAAAAAAGACGCAAATGTTCGCCCTTGAGCTTCAATAATACATTCTTTTCCTTTATTATTTATCTTCAAAATTGCACTATCAATAATTTCAATTGGAATACCTTCTTTAGGTAGCACTTTATGAAACCAATCGATTATAGAGTTATAATATCTTTCTACATCATCTCCTTCCAAATCAGGCGTAAAAGTACCTTTCTTTAAATCAATAATTATTTCATTTTCAGGGGTATAATGATAGAATGGATCTACTATATATCCTTGTGAATCACCTGACGATTCTCTTATTACCTGGTTTACCACTGACTTTAATCTGTTTAACTTCATATATACCAACTAATTATTTTTAAATTAGAGTAATTAAATTTAAAGTCTTTTAATAATTAATTTTAGTATCTTGCCAGAACTTCCAGAAGTGGAGACATACAAACGGTATCTAGATAATTCATCATTAAATCAAATTATTACCTCAGTTAAAGTAATAGATAATAGAGTTTTAAATATTGATGAATCTTATCTGGAAGAATTTGTCAAATGTAATAAATTTAAATCATCCATCCGGCATGGTAAATACCTTCTAATGAATCTTGGACAAGGGTATTTAATTATGCACTTTGGTATGACAGGAGATTTAGAGTATTATAACAAAAAAGACGATGAGCCAAAATTCAGTAAGGTTATATTCCGTTTTGAAAATGATTTTAATTTAGCTTATATTTCTCGTAGAATGTTTGGAAGAATATATATTGCTGAATCGATTGAGGATTTCATTGAAAAGAAGAAATTAGGACCAGATGCTTATAAAATGAGTCTCGAAGAATTTAAGGGAGCTTTGAAAAGAAGAAGTGGTATTGCTAAAAATCTATTATTAAATCAAAGTTTTGTAGCGGGTATCGGTAATATTTATTCAGATGAGATTCTTTTCAAGACAAAGTTATATCCTAAAACTAAAATAGATTCTCTGGATGAAAGTAAAATTAATGAGCTTTTTACTAATATTAAAGAAGTACTACAAGTTGGTATCGAACGGAAAGGTGATCTAAGTTCTTATCCTAACCACTTTCTAATTCCTCATCGTAAGAAGGATGAACATTGTCCAATTTGTAATAGCGGAATCGAACGTAATGAAATCTCGGGAAGGCACGGTTATTATTGTCCTAATTGTCAGAAAAAATCCCCCTAAATTAAAATAGTATCTAATTTAGATTAGGTTAAGATCCTCCAAAGATCTACTATAAGAAGAAAATTTAAAAAAAAAAAATTATTATTTAGTTATTCTTTACCTCGAACTAATTTAATCACAAAAATTATGAGAAAAATAGCACCGATTGTTACGCATATAATCGGAATCACCTCAGTAATGATCCCGATAACAAATCCTTCTACTGTACTAATAGAATCTATAAAATCCTGCCAACTTAATATATCGGGGTAATGCCATCCTAATAACGGGGGTAAAACAAACATTGTTATTATAAAGATAGCAACCAGGATTATTCCAATAATAAATGCTGTCCATTTTTTCATACAAATCTACTCGAAAATTTAAAACATTTTCTAAATCTTATTTTCATGTATAAATTTTTAGAGTTTTAAAGTTTATCAGCTATAATTTATAAATTTTGGATGTGGATCCCTTTTATTGATATAATTTTGGTTTTAATAATTAATACAAGATACTTCTTTCAATATAAGTAGCTATATCTCTTTAACCAAGATAAAAAGTTAAAAGATTTATTCTTAAGATATTTAACTTAATTATTTTATTCTATTCTAAATTGTTTTCCAAGGATTTAATTCAAGGAAACTCTCATCAATGTTTACTTCAATATTTCAAAATCATTGTAAATGGTAAAGTTAAAATTAAAAATCACTTTTTAAAGAATATTGTATCTAATCCATCTATTATAAGTACAAAACGAAAAAATTATGATTATATTTCAAATACTTGCTATTTGTGGAATGATTAGTCCAATCGTATATACTGCGATGTGGATTATTTGTGGAAGCTTAGATTCGGATTATAATCATATTCGAGATGATATAAGTTCGCTATTTGCTGTGGGAGCACCTAACAGACGCTTAGCACAATCATTCGTGATTACAGAAAGTGTTTTATTGTTTGTATTTTTCATTGGATTACATGAAGGTATCAATGATGGGGGAGGTTCCACTGTTGGCCCTATTTTACTTCTGATTAGTTCCATTTTGGGAATACTGGTTGCTCTCTTCTTTCCTCTTGATGAAGGAGGGGAATTCACAACTCTTAGAGGAAAAATGCATATTACTCTTGTAGTTTTAATGGGATTATTTACTATTGCTGGGATGGTGGCACTTTGGATTCGCTTACAGTCAGTATCAGTATGGAGTGGTTTTGCCACATTCTCACTTATTTCAGCTATAACCTCATTATTTGGCGTAATTATCTCGGGTATATTTGCCGCAGGGAAATACAGGGGGATAATCGAAAGAATTATGGTCACTCCCTATCAACTATACTACTTT
>JAHLWJ010000434.1 GCA_019057975.1 Promethearchaeota archaeon
TTTTGATTTTATTTAAAATTTTTATCCCATATTCTTGATTATATAGGTTATGCTTTTTAGATTTACTGGTTGGAGATAGTTCTAAAAGAAAGTATTATGAAAAAGTAGTTAAGTTGAAAAAATTAGACCATATGATTATATTTACTGGTTTTAGGAGAGATGTGCATAATTTTTACCATGCGGCAGATTTATTCTTACTCCCTTCTAAAGGAGAAGGGTTACCAGGCGTGTTAATGGAATGCATGCTTTATGGTGTAGCAATAGTAGCAAGCGATATACCAGGTGTAAGAAATCTAATTATAAACAATTATAATGGTTATTTATGTAAGAATCAAGATATGGATGATTTCTTAAATAAAATTAAAATTTTATTAACTGACAACACCAAAAAAAGATTGTTTATCGAAAATTCAAAAATTTATTTAACTGAAAAGTTTGACTGGAATGATAAAATTCCATTATGTAATGAATTATGTAAATTCTAAAAAATAAATTAAATTTCGTGTAATTTTATAGTTGAATGATCAATTATAAAATAACCCCTTTTTTTATTTTCTTACATTATAATACCCCTTTCTAGTAAATCGGCACATTCAATAAGTTTTAGGTTGTTTAATGCAAAATTACCCTGTACACTTCGGCTTTTCATAATGGAATCAGAGTGATCTACAAAAAATGTTATGGTTATTTAGCAAACAAAAATCCTCTCTCTTATATCCTCTCATTTTTAAAAAAAAATTACAATAAATATGATTTGATCCACGCGCATGGATATTACTTCTTTACAACTCTGCAATGTGCTTTATTCAAAAAAATGCGAGATTTTCCTTTTGTTCTCCACATTCATGGGGGAATTCAAACTCCTTATAATCCCGTTTCAAATTTATCTGAAAATCTTCAATTATTATTTAAAGATAAATTGTTTGATAAAGTAATCGGAGGAATACCTATTCTTAATGCAGACAGGATTATATCAGTTGCTGATAAAGATTTAAAAATTATAAATAAAAATTATGGATTAAATCCGAATTTAAGTTGCCATATCCCTAATGGAGTTGATTTAGGGAGATTTCAAAGAAATGAAAACATTCAGAGAAGATTTATAACTTTGGTTGCAACAAGGTTATCATATATAAAGGGAGTTGATATTTTCTTGAAAATTATTAAAGAGCTATTTAAAAAAAATAAAAATTTAGAATTCCTAATCATTGGAGATGGTCCTTTAAAACATATGGTATTCGATGCCATGAAAACATTACCAATTAAATACATTCCTCAATACTCTTATGAAAAAATTCAAAATATCTACAATAAAAGTAAGTTATTATTGATCACTTCACGATCAGAAGGAGTTCCAAATATTCTTTATGAAAGTTTAGCTTGCGAAACTCATGTTATTTCTTCAAATGTAGGAGGTATTTCAAATGTTATTGCTGATGGAGAAAATGGATATACATATGAGATTAAAAACATTAAAAAGATAATTCCTAATATTCTTGAGTTAATTGAAGATGAGGAAAAACTTCAAGAATTTGGAAGAAACGGTCGGAAATTAATTGAGAGAGAATACTCATGGGATGTAGTAACTAATAAAGTCTTTAACATTTATAAAGAGATGATTGGGTAAAATTGAATGCTTAAAATCTTTTTCTTTTTATCGAATATATGATAGCATTTAATACTTTGGCTCTAAAAGCTGTTCTATTACATTTTCATATTTATCGATAATATCTCTAATGTTATAATTTTCTTGTATTATTTTGAAAGATTCTAGACCAAATTGCAATTTATTTCTATGCTTAAAAGCATACATAATTTTGTCTGCGAGATCTTCTATATTATTAGGATCAAAAACAAGTCCATTAAATCCATCCTTAATTAATAATCGATTCTGAGGTATATTACTTACTATACAAATTTTCTTTAAAGCCATAGCTTCCAAAAGAGTATTATTCATACCTTCTCTTAGGCTGGGTAGAACATACAAATCCGAATTGTATATTATGTTATAAATATCTTTTCTTTTTTCAATTAAAAAAACATTTTCAGTTAGATCGAATTTCTTTATGAATTTGGTAATTTTAATTTTCTCAGGACCATCCCCAATAATTATCAAATGCAATTTTTCATGCAATCTTTTAAATGCTCTTAACAACACAGTTATATTTTTATGCTTGAATAAGCGGGATATACAAAGTACAATAAAGCTATTAGTTTTTAATCCTAATTCCTCTCTAATATTATAGTCCGTTTTTAGATTAGAATATAACAAATCAAGATCGATTCCATTTGGTATAATGCTAATTTTATGCATAGATATTTTGTTTTTGATATTAACATAAGCCAATAAACTCTCAGAATTTAGGATGTAACGATCTATAAGTTTTTGACTAATTCGATCAATAAAATTCAGTAATTTAAGATTAGAATAGTCATTTCGTATTGAAGAAATAATTTTTTTTACTCCAAACAATCTCCCAAAAAACCTTCCAAAAAGATTTGAGTGAATTAAATAAGTATCCAAAATATCTGGTTTTTCTCTTTTTATAATGTTCCAAAATTTCAATACCGTTGAGAGAATATTTAATCTATTTCCCCCTAAGTAGTAAATTTTTATGCCTTTTTTCTCAATTTGTTTTCCGAATTGATTTAAATTCGTCAGACTAATTATAAATTTTTCAAATTTAAGATTGGGGACAAGTCTTAATAAATACCTTTCAGCGCCTCCTACTCCAAGCCCAGTTATTAAAAAACAAACCTTCAAGCGTTTAAATCTAAATAATTTAAATCTATTTAATTATTAAATCTTAAATTCTTTAAAAAATTAATATATTTTATTCTTTAACCGCGAATCAGTTAAATGCCAAAGTATAACTTTGGCTTCAATTAAATTGTCTTAATCATCAAACTCTCTTTTTAAAGATTTTATATATTCTTCTAATTTAAAAACTTTCATAAAAAATTTGAAATCTACTTTTTTTAATTCTTTAAACAATATTCAGCTGGTGGAGCTGAATTAACACTTAATAAAATTTTAACAAGCCTAAATAAAGAAAAATTTGAACTAATAGTATGCAGTTTAACGAATACTTTAGACATTGTGAAATTAATTAAAAAAAAAATAAAAAAAATATACATTTTAAATTTTAATATTTTTAATATTGTTTTTCAATTTATTAAGTTAAGAAGAATAATAAAAAAAGAAAATCCGGATATTTTACACTGTTTTATGCCCCATGCTAATTTAATTGGGAGATTCGCAGCTATTAATCTTAATTGTATAAATATATCCTCTATAAGAGTAAAGTTGATAAAAAAAAAGTATTTGAATATTCTGGATTTGATAACTCAAGGATTAGTAAATAAATATCTTGTTAACTCGAAAGTATTAAACAACTTTATAACCATGTATGGAATTCGCCAAAAAAAAATAACTCTTATCGAAAATGGAGTAGATTTTAAAAATTTTAAACCTACTCGTAAACCAAAGGAGATAAGAGAAGAACTCAATTTACCAGATATTACTATAATTACAATGATAGCTAATCTTAGAAAACAAAAAGACTATCCAACAATGCATCGTGCGCTAAAATATTTGCAGCAAGATCATGATTTCTGTTTTCTTTCTGTTGGTTCAGGATCAATCTATGAAAATGAAACTTACAAAATCAAGAAAATGATACAAAAACTAAAATTGAAGAATGTTAAGTTATGTGGATATCGAGAAGATATTCCAAACATCCTGACTATTACAGATATATGGGTAAGTAGTACATTATATGAGGGCCAATCGAATAGTCTTTTGGAGGCAATGGCAATGAAAAAACCCATAATCACAACAAACATACCTGAAAATAGAGAAGTAGTTAAGAATCTAAAAGAAGCTATATTAGTTCCTACTAGGTCTCCAAAAAAGATTCCAGATGCTATAAAACTTTTAATAGAAAATAAAGATTTATCTATAAAAATCGCTAATAACGCTTATAAAAAAGCTCTCAATGAGTACAATTTTGAAAATCAAATTAAAAAATATACAGAATTTTATCAAATTTTAATGCAAAGAAAGTAATGATTTCTATTTTCTTTATATCTTAATAGGTGAAGTCTGTAAATCGTTTTCAAAAAATGTCTCATACCACAATTCAAACATCATTAGAGTCCACACTCTAA
>JAHLWJ010000435.1 GCA_019057975.1 Promethearchaeota archaeon
AAATAAAGGGGATTTGTAGTACTGACCTTGAATATAAGGAGGAATTTATTGAATCTATTGAGCTTATTTGGAAAAAAATAGAAGCTTTAGCTCCCCATCAAACTTAATCTGAAAAAGAATGATCCTCTTAAAAAAATTATGGTTGAGAGAGGACTGGCCCTCTGTAAGGGTTTTCAGAATATTATATAAGAATAGATGATACGAATTTATATTATTAACTCAAATTAATTTGATTTATTTGAATAGAAATCTATCTTTCTTATTTTAACTTCTTTAAGTTAATAATTTATAAAATCATTTATCTAATGATTGTTAAATAATTTGTTTATTTCTTGGTTTTTAAAGAAATTAATTTTTTATACCATTCTAGTTTCTTATTCTTCCACTCAATAGTATAGTTAGACGGAACAATAAATTGCTCAATTATACCTTTTGAAAGCATATTATTAATGACATTTTCACCATTATTAGTTCTAATTATTATCATCGAATATCCTTCTGGTGCTCCAGAGGCCCCAACACTAATGTCTGTAAACCTTCCTGTGAATTCATCACATTCATGGCAATTATTTCTAACTGCGGGGTCTAAAGTTTTGATATCGATTTCAAATACCTCATCATCTCTGGTTTGCATAAAGAAATTCTTTTTTATCCATGTTTTTTTGATTTTAGTAGGATCAACGTTGGTTTCTCTCTTTAAAATATCATACAATTGGGTATAAACAAAATTCTCAAAACAGAAAAGACCTATGGTATATTTAATGACTTGAGCTGGTTTAACATGCAAAAATTTCATTTTACTAACAGCCCTACATTGGCACGGAGTTCCAATAAATGCCATTCTTAGCTGGTCAATATCAAATATCTCCTTTTTCATAAGAATCTCTTGCGGTATGCTGTATAAATTTTTTAAAGGGAATATTTGAGAAGAAATAGAATAACGTGTACCTGCTGAATTAAATAAATCTTCTTTATCAAATATAATTTTTGGAACGGGTTCAAAATTGTGGTCAAATTCTGAAACGATAGCTGCATCAATTTTACATCTTTCAAATAAATATGTTAGAATTGCTGAAACTACCCCTCCATTTTGTCCAACTTTTTCTAATGCAGAGTTTGTTGTTTTAGCAGCAAGAATTTTAACGATATGTCCAATATTATCTTCAATATAATAAGTATCCTTTAATTCTTTTAATAATGCTTTAGTTTGAGGACAAATGTAATAACAAACACCACATTTAGTACAATTATCAACACTTTTTTCTGATTTAAAGCCAGGAATATATCCATTCATCTCAATAACATCAAAAAGTTGACTTTCGCAATATGCTATGCAAGCTCCACAAGCACAGCATTTATTACTTTTAATTATTTCATTTTCAAGATCTTCAAATGTTTTTACTTCATTTTGCAAAAGTTTCTGAGACTCTGATTCAGTCATTATAATTCTCTCTTTTTATTTCTTTTTACAATTATATTCTAATTCAATTATTCCAGGTTTTTTAGGGAATTTTGATTCTCCAAATTCTATAATTGTCTTTGTAAAATCTATAATTAACTCTGAAAATTGTTTTCCCTCACTTGCTGAAATTGAGTGTAATTCAAATCGATCTGCTTCAATTCCAATATGTTTTATTAAATTCTTTAAATGATCCATTCTAACTTGAGTATATTCAAATCCTTTCATATAATGACAATCGCCCATATGGCATCCAATAATTAATACTCCATCTATTCCATTATTAAAAGCTCGTAGAACAAATGTTGGTTCAACCCTGCTAGAACACATTACCCTAATAATCCTAATATTCGGGGGATATTGAAATCTAGAAACACCTGCTAAATCTGCACCCGCATAACTACACCAATTACAGCAAAAAACTAAAATATCTGGTTCAAATTCACTTTTTACCTTTTTTTTAATTTCTAACAGCAATAATCCCCCCAAATTAAACAATTCCATAATCCCTTATATCTAAGCTTAGTAATAAATCAATCATTTTGCTAATTTGAAATTTACTAAAATGATTTTGATCAATAGCCCCAACTGAGCATTCAACAACGCAAGCCCCACAACCTTTACAAACAGCATTAATTATACGAGCCTTTCTCAAAGATGTATTATATAAACCCATCTCTTTATAAATTTCAACCAATTCAATAGAGTTATAAGGGCAAATCTCAATACATTTACCGCATCCTATACATTTTTCTTCATTTATATAAGAAGTTATACATTCAGTTTCTATTTCCCCTTTAACCATTATTATTGCCGCTCTTCCAGCAGCACCATAAGCTTGAGTGATACTTTCACCTATCCATTTCGGCCAATGAGCTCCTCCACATAGGAAAATTCCTTCTGTTGCAAAATCTATTGGTCTAAGTTTTGCATCAGCTTCTAAGAAAAAGCCATCTTTATTTGTTGATACTTTTAATAATTTTGCTAATTGTTCGGTATCGTCAGCAGGAACTTTAGGAGTAGCTAATATTAATAAATCAGTATTATATTCTATATTTGTTTGAGCGCCAACATTCTTATATACAATATGGTAGTTATTATTTTCATCACTGATTTTGATATCATCAATTGAACGATATCTTTCATAAGTAACTTTTTTTCGAAGCCCTCGCCATAGATTTTCAGCATTTAAATCTGAAAATTGAAACTCTCTATATAAAATATGAATATGTGCATTAGGGTTTATATCTAATAATTTTTCAATATTCTTTAATGCTACACCACAACAGATATTTGAGCAATAAGTTTTTATATTATCTCCCGTATTAAATTCGTTTCTTCTTTGATCTACGCATAGTATTATTGTAGCATCTTTAAATTCAGGAACATCTGCATCTTTCATCTCAGTTAATTCTGTTTGTGTGAGTAGACGTTTAGGATATCTTTCCGATAAATTTACCCACCTGCTTGTTTTTATTTGCTTAGTTCCCGTAGCCACTATTATTGTACCCACATTGAATGTTTTATTTTTTGAATTATCATGAATATTCTTAACTTTAACTTGGTAATTTCCAACATAACCTTGAATATCATCTATATCTGAATTTAATAAAAGATGAACATTGGATTTGTTTTTCAAATCCTTAATTTCCTGTAAAATTTCATTTTTCGTAATAGGTATATAGTATAGATCAATAAAATCAAGTGCGGCACCTCCAAGACAAGCTTTCTTATCTACAAGATAAATCTCAAATCCTTGATTCGCCAAATTATGTGCAGCAGTTATTCCTGCTATTCCACCACCAATTATTAGAGTTGACTGTTCAACTTTTACTTTAATGGTTTCTAATGGTTTTAAATTAATTACCTTTGCTAAATACATTCTTATTAAATCACATGCTTTTTTAGTAGCCTTTTTAGGTTCATTTTGATGAACCCAAGAATCTTGGTTTCTTATGTTTACTAGTTCAAATAAAAATGGATTTAATCCAGCTTCTCTTAGAGTATTTTTAAAAAGCTGTTCATGAGTTCGCGGGGTACAAGAAGCAACTATAAATCTATTAAGATTATATTTTAGAATTATTTCTTTAATCCGTTCTTGGGAATCAGAACTACAAGAATACATATTTTCTTCAACATGTGCAACATATGGCAATTTAGAAACATACTCTACTACTTCAGAAACATTAACAATACCTCCGATATTAAGACCACACTGACAAACTAAAATACCTACACGAGGTTCATCCTCTGGTTTTACTGGTATTTCTGGAGGATATTTCAATTTTTTTATATTTTGAAATCTAACAGGATCTAATTTTTCGCTAATTTTAGCAGCACATGCAGAACCTTCAGCAACTGCCATTTGAATATCATTGGGTTTTCTAGAATAACCAGTTACGAATATATTCTTTTTTTCAAGTAAGATTATATCTATTTCACGAATAAAACCTAAATTGTTACAATCCACATTAAGTTGTCTTAAAAGTTCATAATAAGAGGGAGTTGGAGATAATGCACTAGCTAATACAGCCATATCTACTTCAAAAATTCCAACTTTTCCTTTATCAATATCTTCGTAATATAATTTTAATTTTCCATTATCTAAATTTTCTTTGATAGATGAAACATGACCATTCACATATTTAACATTGTATTCATTCTTACTTTTTTCAATAAATTCATAAAAGTTCTTACCTTTAGCTCTGA
>JAHLWJ010000436.1 GCA_019057975.1 Promethearchaeota archaeon
TCTAATTTGCTACAAGAAATTAATGGATTAGATGACCTTATTAAGTTAGAAGAACTGGACTTAGGTGGTAATCAAATTTCTAAAATTGAGCACTTAGATCATCAAATAAATTTGAAGGAATTATTACTAAACAATAACAAAATTCGAAAAGTTGAAAATCTGGAAAATTTAGAAAACTTGCAACGTTTAGATTTGAGCAATAATCAGATTACAAATATTGAAGGATTAGAGAGATTACCTAACCTTAAACACTTAAATTTATCAAATAATCAAATCCGAAAAATAGATAATTTAGCTGACTTTAAAAGCTTAGAGACCTTAAAACTTACTGGCAATCCATTATCGCATTCTATCCGTCTTGAGAAACTTAAAATTTTAAACTAAACAAAAATTAAAAATAATTTGATTAGAAAGATACTATCGTGCTAATCATTTACCTCTTCATCATTTTCTACCTCTAAATTCTCACATATTTCTTCTTTTAAAACTCTAGTATCGTACTCCATATCTTTCAGGAGATTACTAGTTTTATGAGGCATAACTTTCTTTTTTTCAATATTTTCTATGCATTCTTCCAACTTGCGAGAAACAGGTATCACCTTTTCAATTGGGTTAAATTTTAAAAAAATAAAAAAAAAATTAATCTATTTTAATATCTATAGTATTCATTTCTATTTCCCTATAAGGAACGTGGATTTTAAGCAACCCTTCTTTGTATGTTGTTTTAGCTTTTTTTGGTTCAACAGGACAACATAAGCTATAGAATCCTGTGTACTTCAAAGTGTCTGTTTCGCCAGTAATGTGAATAAACTCGCTATCCATTTTCAACGTAATAGTTTCTTTATCAACCCCTGGTAAATATATTTCTATATCAAATCCAGTACTATCATCGTTTTCAACAGCACATATCTGTGGGTAGGCTATTAATTTTGAGGGTTTACTTTCCACTTTTTCTATTTCCTTAGGTTTTTCTTTATCTAAACTTTCAGTCATATTATTTTACCTCTATTTGGAACTAAGGATTATTATCAGTAGATAAAAATTAGAAAATTTATATGTCTCGATGAATATTCTTAAGAGGATACAGCACTCAACGATTAAGGATAAAGTAAATTCAGTATTAAAATTATAAAATATAAAATTGGTTAGAAAAACCCTCAATTTCTTCAATCTTTCCTATTTAATCCTTTTTGTAAACTTGTATAGAAATTATGAAAAAAATTAATCTCCAGTTGGTATGATAGTTTTTTTTTCTATCAATAAAACCGATGTGCGGGTTGGAGCTCTTGTACGGTGGGTTAATCCCTTTGGTACTGTAAAACCTTGATTGGGCTTTAACCTTACTGTTTTATCTTCTAAATCAATTAAAAGCTCTCCTTCTATAACGAAAAAGAACTCGTCTTCCTTTTCGTGTTTGTGCCAATGAAATTCTCCCTCGATGACGGCAAGCCTTACAACAGAATCGTTAACATTACATAGAGATAAGTTTTGCCATTTTTTTGAACTGTTTGCTACTAAAGTTGAGATGTCAATAATCTCTAAGGGCTTAAATTTTACCTCAAGATCAATCGAATATTTATTATAATCACTCAATATTAATCATCGACTTTTTTATAGCCTATTTTTTATTATGGATTATCCTTTTTTTAATTTAAATATCACATCAAGAAAAATCTTAAGATAGAAACTGTGATATCTCTTGTAAAAGCTAGGTTTTGTTATTATGCTCCACAGTTATTACTATTTTTCCTTGGTGGTGTCCTTCTTCAAGATACCGGAAAGCTTCAGCAACCTCACTTAACGGGTAACGCCTATCTATAACAGGTACTATTTTGCCGGCTTCAAGAAGTTCTGCCAAAAAAACCATATCTTCTTTTTTATTTGGTCTCCACACCACGATACTCAATTTTTTATTCCTTGAAATCAATGGTCCGAGTAATGCAGCTTTGAAAATTTTACCCAAAGAACCTCCGACCATTCGAAGAATTCCCTGGGGATTCAAAACACTCTTGTAATCGGAAATCGAATGAGATACCACAACATCAAGAATCAGGTCATAGCTCTGCCCACTTTTGATGAAATCTTCTTGAGTGTAATCAATGACATGATCAGCACCAATCGAGCGCACTATGTCCAATTTTTCCGTGCTGTCCACACCAGTCACTTCAGCCCCAAATAACTTGGCAATCTGCACTGCAAACGTACCCACACCACCACCCGCACCATTAATCAAAACCTTTTCTCCTGGTTGAATTTGTCTTTTATCGCGAAGACCCTGCAGGGCGAGGATTCCCGCTTGAGGTAGGGTTGCTGCTTCTTCGAATGTCATACTGGCTGGTTTCAGGCTTAATGCATTTTCAGGAACACATGCATATTCAGCAAAAGCGCTAAAACCGCACTGGGATAAGTCCGCGAATATTTCATCACCAAGCTGAAACTCCTTTACATTTTCGCCAATCTCTTCAATAACCCCAGCTATGTCAGATCCAAGTATTTGAAATTTTGGTTTTCGCGAAAATTGAATCTTACCTGTCAGAAAATCCAAATCAGCAGCATTTAAGGTTGACGCATGAACTTTTACCAGTACTTCATTGTCCTTGGGAGTGGGTTTTTCTACCTCCTTGAGATGAAGAACTTCCGGACCCCCATATTCTGTATACACAATTGCTTTCATTTATTTATCCTTCCTTTTTTGATTGATACAAATTTTTAAAAATTGTCCCAAAATGTTAGATTTTGTTATTATAGTCCAAAAGTTATTACTACATTCCCCGTTTTCTGCCCTGTATCAACATAACTGTGAGCCTCGATAATTTGTTCCAACGGATAGCGTCTATCTATGACTGCTTTTAGCTTCCCCGCCTCAATAAGCTCTTTAAAAAAGTTAAGATCTTCAATATTATCTTTTGCCATCTTAGTTATTACTTTCTTGCTGCTAATCATTGAAGTCCATTTCCCTCGAACCATCTTTGACAGCGTAGGGTTAGCTATAAGATAAAATCCTTTTTTCTTTAGTGATTTTATACTACCTGAAAACGAACTCTTGCCTACTATGTCAAAAATAACATCATAGGTCTCATCGTTTTTGGTGAAATCTTCTTGAGTGTAATCTATGACCTTGTCTGCACCAATGGAGCGCAACATGTCCAATTTCATCGTGCTATCCACGGCAGTCACTTCAGCCCCAAAGTACTTGGCAAGCTGTACACCAATAGTACCTATGCTTCCACCTGCACCGTTAATCAAAACCCTTTGTCCGCTCTGGATATTTCCTTTTCTAAGAAAATGCAATGAAGTAAATCCCCCGGTAGGAACGGTGGCGGCTTCCTCATAGGTCATATTAGCCGGTTTTATTGCCAACACCCCGTCTTCAGGCAAACACATATACTCAGCATAAGCACCAAAAAAGGGTGATGCAAAAACTTGGTCACCTTTCTTAAATAGTATTACTTCTTTGCCTACTGATTCAATTTCACCGGCTAGCTCCTGCCCTAGTATTGTCACTCTTTTTGGTTTTCTAAGACCAATATATATTCGCATGATGACCCATAACCAGAGAGGGAATTTGGAACTTCGAACTTCACAGTCCCCAGCGGTTACAGTTGCCGCTAATACTTTTATCAGTACTTCGTTGTCCTTGGGAGTAGGTTTTTCTATCTCTTGGAGCTGAAGAACATCCGGAGCTCCGTATTTTGTCCATACAATCGCTTTCATAAGTATTCCTCCAATAGTTTTGCAAAACCTAACTCTAATTAGACAGCATTCTATATTATTCTTATTAGATTGCATTCTATATAAATTGATGCTCAGCATACATCGTCCAATTATGCTTAATCGCTTCGAATATTTACTGAGTAATCATCCAAAAATCTTAAATGGAACATCAACAACACGTACATTCAATAAAAAATTTAGATTAATTCTTTTATAAATATTAAAAATTTATACTCGTCTACCTTTTTAATAATAAATAGGATATTTTCTAATAAAGATAATAATTTTTAAAGAGACACGAGATTGGTTCGACCTCCCACAGAAAAAAATATCTGCTTGCGATGTAAAGGTTCACGCTTACTATGTGGTAAAAAAACATGCCCAATCTTATTAAAAAAGTCTGTTATGAAATCTCTAGTTCCATTTGAGCTTGATAAAACTCTCCGGAATGTTG
>JAHLWJ010000437.1 GCA_019057975.1 Promethearchaeota archaeon
GAAACTAAAGAGGGGAAACAAACTTTTTATGTAAAGTCTGAGGAATTCTTTCAGAAAATAGCTAAATCACTGAAGAATTTTGCTGATTATTTTAAATTTAAATTTAAGAAAATATTTTCAAGAAAAGACACAGAAGAGCAACATTATGTAATGTCAAAGAAGATTTATAAACAACATAAAAGACTAGAAAAAAAAATGAAAGAACTCGAAGTTTCATTAGAAAAAACTACTGAACTCACGGGTCAAATCAAGGAAGATACATCTAAAATAGTTTTAGAAGTTGAGTGGGTAGTTATATTATTAGAACGGCAAATGGCGAGGATCGAAGATGTTGAGACTTATATGAGAACTAATTTGGGTTCAGATTGGAGTCAACTCAAGCAAAAATGGCAAGAGTTCAAACAGGGAGATATATCCCGTGGTGAGTTTATAAAAATTGGTCTAAGAAAATTAGGAAAGAAGTTTCTTGGTATTTTTGTTAGTACATCATGATTGGTATTATTCAATTTTGGATCTCCTCGGGGAGTTATAATTTATTAAAATGGATGAGTAAATGAATTTAGGTACAGCAAAGGAGATATTAGGAGAAGAATTTAGCAGAGATGCTGATTTTTTATATTTTGTAGTAGGGAAACTGAAAATATCGAAAAATGCAAAGATTTTAGATGTCGGTACGGGGCAGGGTCATATGGCAATAGTCCTTGCTCTTTATGGCTATAAAGTAATAACAGGGGAGCCAGAGGGGACGTTATGGGCTGATTGGAAGTCGTCTGCTAAAAAAGCAAATGTTGAGGATATGATCACATTTACACCTCTAAATGCGGAAAATTTACCTTTTGAGGTTGGTGATTTTGATGCTATTTTTTTAAATGCAACATTTCATCATATAGGTGATAAAAAGCGTGCTTTCGGTGAACTAACGCGAGTTTTGAGATATAATGGAATTTTAGTAATTATTGAATTTACAGATGATGGTGTTGAGTTAGTGAGAGAGAGATATAAGGGACATCAGGATGCTGTGTATCCAAGCGATTATGTAAAAGATATAGATCTTAAAGTGGAGGTTATAGAAAGTAAATACTTTAATGCTTATGTTTATAGAAAAAAGGAGTGACTACGAATAAAGGTAAATTACGGTGAAGATATTTAACTATATAAATAATAGAATTAAAAAATTGAAGATAAAATAAATCATTATGTCATATTTTTCATTTCTTTTCGGATCTTTTTAAATCCTTTTATGAGTTTCATTACTGAAAAGCCCCTGAATACCTTACCATTAGTATTACAGCTAGGTAAAGCGTAGGGAATGACTTTACTACAACTTTCTTCGATGTCTGTCATTACATATTTCAAAATTAGGTCAAACTCGCGTTCAAAGGTTTCCTTATCCTTCCAAGCTTCAATTACTTGTGCTGAAGTAGTCAAGTTTGTATCAATCATCCCTGGTAAGAATATATTTATCTTAATATCAGATTCCCTTTTATTCAATTCTTCTGCTAAACACTTGGAAAACGCAAGGACGCCTCCTTTTGAAGCAGAATATATCGTCATATGTTCAATTGGTCTGTCAGCACCACCCCCACTTAGAGTAATAATCCGTCCATATCCTTGCTTTATCATCTGAGGTAGTACCGCAGAAATAGAATTTATAGCACCTATTAGGTTAATACCAATTACTTTAATTGCCTCTTTATTTGCTTTCTCTAATGGGATGTATTCGAATGGACCATAGGCAAGGTTTATACCTGCATTGGCAACTAAAATACGAACCGATCCAAATGTATTAATCGTTTCTTCTACAAGAGATTTAACAGCGACGGGATCCGAGACATCGCAAGGTATTCCAATGACAGAATCCCTAAATTTTTCTTTAAATTCCGCAAGAGTTTGCTTGACGTTATTTTCTTTTCTGGAACAAATAGCTACCTTACATCCTTCTTGAAGAAATAGTTCAGCAGTTTTTTTCCCGATCCCACTTGTAGAACCTGTTATAATCGCAGTTTCATTTTTCATACTCAATTCTTTCTCACCATATTCTTTAACAATTTAATTTGTTGAAATTATGTAAATGTTTCAGTTATAAATATTAGAAAAGCTTAATTGAATATATACAATTTAAAAATTAGAGATGGAAAATGACTAAAAATAAAATTCCTCCCGGATGTTATGTATTTCCTACGCCTGTGGTACTTATCGGAGCAAATGTAAATAGTAAGCCAAATTTTACTGCAATTGGATGGGTATGTGGTCTTGAGTTCGGCCCTCCTTTAATATCTATTTCTTCAAATCAACAACATTATAACAATATTGGTATAAAAGAAAATCAAACTTTTAGTGTTAACACTCCTTCAGTTGATATGGTAGAAATTTCTGATTATTGTGGTATAAAATCAGGTAAGAAAGTTGACAAATCAGAACTATTTGATGTCTTTTATGGTGAATTAAAAACAGCACCAATGATTAAAGAAGCACCCTTAAATCTTGAATGTAAAGTTATTCATACCGTTGATACTGCAGAGATTGCGAAGGCTAAAAATGGCCATGATATCTTTATTGGAGAAGTAGTTCAAGCTTACGCAGAAGATAAATATTTAACAAATGGTGCGCCTGACGTAGCTAAACTGAATCCTTTTGTATTATCAACCTCAATGAATAAAATGAACTATTACAAAATTGGTGAGGAAATAGGTAGAGCTTGGAATGTTGGGCTCAATTATAAAAAAGAAAATGATTAAATTAAATTTCTCTTTTTTTGATCCTTTATATCCTATTTAATTTTATATTGACTCTTAAGGAAATTAATGATGTAGTCTTTGACTTTACCCCGATCAGGTAAGCTAGCTACCATTCCATAAATAGCCGCATCCCCATCAGAAGAACTTCCAGGATTTTCAATAACTTCTTTAACAGAATCTCTAAGATCTTTTAGGAAGGTATCAACAATTTCAGCATGATGAGGATTAACCATCATATGCAAAGCATTTGGGAATTGAATTCGATCTAAATGCCATCCTTTTTTATCCATTACATCTCCTAAATTATATATATCAATCTTATCAGAAGTAAAAGAAAAAACGCTCATCACAGGCTTACTAATAATATATAACTCAGGTATCTCATCAATACTTTTTATTAATTTTTTTGAAGCGTCCATGACGATTTTTGCCAAGTTCAGATAACCATCAATCCCTAGTGATCTCATTGCAGCCCAAGCAGCAGCAATAGCACCACCAGGACGAGTTCCTCTCATACCTGGTGAGATGTAAATGCCACCTGACCAGTCTGTATATACGGAAAATTGATATTTCCAGACTCTTTCTTTACGATATAATACAGTTGATGCTCCTTTTGCGCCGTAACCATATTTGTGCACATCAGCTGAAATAGATGTAACACCCGGAACCGAGAAATCAAAATCAGGAACTTGATATCCAATCTTCTTTACAAAAGGTAGCATAAAGCCACCGAGGCATGCGTCAACATGCATTCCAATTCCACGAGACTGAGCAATTGGGGCTATTTCTGATATCGGATCTACAACACCCCTCGGAAAATCGCATGCAGAAGCAATAATGAGGATAGTATTATCATTAAGAGCTTTTTCCATTGCTTTCACATCTGCTCGATGCGTCTCTTCATCCACAGGTACTCGGATGCATTTCACACCAAAATAATCAGCGCCCTTATCAAAAGCAGGATGAGCTGAACTAGGTAGAACCATCTCTGGTTCTTTAATGTGAGGAAATTTATCTCGTGCCCAATCTCTATATGTTTTTATTGCCATTAAGATACTTTCAGTTCCTCCCGAAGTCATACTTCCGCAACATCTTTTATCTCCATTAAATAAGTCCACAGCCATAGAAATAACTTCTATTTCAAATTTCCTTAGACTTGGAAAGGCCATTGGACTTAACGCATTTTTTGAGAAAAACATAGTGTAAGCTTTTTTCAGCATTTCGGTATGTTTATCTGTAGCATGATAAACTAAGCTCCATACCTTTCCTTCCCTCCAATTTGTATCATCTTGGCGAAGTTCTTCCATTTCGTTCATGAGTTTTTCTTCTTGAATACCCTTTTCAGGTATAACTACTTTAGGTCTAGCCATTTCTTTTCACAGCACAATTACATATTTTTTATTATTCTTAATTAATTGGGTAATATTAA
>JAHLWJ010000438.1 GCA_019057975.1 Promethearchaeota archaeon
TAGTTTTTCCAACTCCAGGAGGACCTACAAGAGCGGGAAATAATCCCGTTGCCTCAGCATCTCTAAGTAATTCTAAAGCTTTTCCATATTGCCCTGTTAAGACAATATCGATTTGTTCATCAGAAATATCCTTGATAAGTCGTTCCTTGAATAATTCCTCAAATCTTTGTTTATCAATCATGATAATATAAGAAGTATTTTAATTCTTAAGTGATAAATATTAGTTAATTCTTAATCTATTTTATTTTATGAGAAAAAAATGAACAAATATTAATTATTGAGAGCGGAACCTTCAAAATAGGTTTTTTCACTAACGCACATTATTTACAATAAAGTATAATACTATATTTAGATAAGTAATATAGAAGGAGTTAAACAATAAGGAAGAGAAGATTCAGTTGACCAAAATCCCAATTTAATATACATTAAAAACATAACTCTATTATAATTATTTATAAAAAATATTAGCTTATATATTATTACAGAAGATGAAAATATGATTTAAAATGTCTAATAATGAAGAAGATCTAAATTTAAATGAACGCCGCTTGAATTTCCTTCAATCACATTATGCATCCATAGAACCATTTTCAAAACAAGATCTGATTAATTCTGTTAATGATCTAAATATGGATACTTACTTTTCAAAGTATTATAGACAACTACTTGAGACATCACCAAATGATCAGAATTTATATTTTGTTTCATCACGATTCAGACAATTTAATACAATCGAAAAGCTTACAAAATACTTTTCTCAAAAAACGCACATTAAAGGGGAATATCAAGAGATATATCATAAAAATGTTCTTGTTTTTGATTTTTTTTTACCTTTTAATAATGAGAGTAACTTGAGAGCAGTACTTGATGATTTATTTTATAAGGATACAATTAAGGTGATGGTAGCTAGAATAGAGCAAGAAGAACTTTTCAGAGCATTTCCCAAAGATAGTTTCGCTAATGATAATATTTACTATGAACATTTGTATAAATGGATTTCAAATAATTTTTGTGGATATTCAATAGGAACAGTAAGCGGCAGATTTAGAGCCACGGAGTTAATGGGATTCTCTGAAGTTTCTGAATTATTATCTAAAGGCCAACATTATCTTATTGATGAAACAACAGCAATAGTAAAATTTATTTTTCCAATAGGTCAAGTAAATCAATCAGAAGATGTAAACTATAAATATGATCGGAGTTTACAAGAACAAACACATATAAATGGCGAAGAAAATTTTGAAATAAATGTAGAAATTAATAGAATTAGATTTTTCTTCAAAAATTTATTCGTAAAAGCAATTTTAGAGTTGGTAAATGGTGAAGATGAAATTTGGATGATTGAAAGTGGATTAGAAAAATCAAAGTTATATATTTGGAGAAATAAAAGTTAAATATTATTAGTGTAGTAATAAATTCTCGAGCTTTTACGCTTATACTGATATAATATTTTTCCTTTAAATAAACAAATGACTTTTCCAAACTGATTTTAAACTTTTGTCGCATTCGAAATTATATAGTTTAAATAAATTTAATGGCTCTTATAATTTAAAGAATAAAAAATATATTAAATACATAAAAGTATGAATCAGAAAGTCTCTCTAAAAATGGAAAGCAGTCGTTTTACTAATAAACCATACCCTTTTGTTAAATGGGCTGGAGGAAAAAGACAACTTATTAATCAAATGGAGGCTTTTTTTCCAAGAAACTTCAACAAATACATTGAACCTTTTGTTGGGGGGGGGGCTGTTTTTTTTCATTTACTCCCCAAAAAGGCAATTTTATCAGATATTAATTTAGAATTGATAAATTGCTATAAAATTATAAAAAATAATGTTGTAGAGTTAATTGATTCATTGAGTAATCATAAATATGAAAAGAAATACTACTATCAGATTCGAGCTATGGATCGAGATGAGATATCTTATAGCAAACTCTCAAACATAGAAAAAGCTTCCAGGACAATATTTCTTAATAAAACATGTTATAATGGCTTATACAGAGTAAATAGCAATGGTTTCTTCAATGTCCCCTTTGGCTTACATAAAAATCCTACTATCTGTGATAGAAAAAATTTAATTGCGGTTCACATCGCTTTAAGGGAAGTAGAAATTATTAATAATTCATTTGAAGCATGTCTGAACTTAGCGGAAAAAAATGATTTTATTTATTTTGATCCTCCTTATCATCCACTATCACAAACATCAAACTTCACTAGTTATAATAAGGGAAATTTCAGAAAAGACTCTCAACAGAATTTATATAATATATTTAAAATATTAGATGATCGTGGTTGTAAGTTAATTCTAAGTAATTCTTATTCGGATTATATTTTAAAATTGTATAAAGATTATGAAATAATAGTTTTAAAAGCTCGGAGATCTATTAACTCTAATGCACAGAAAAGGGGATTAATAAAAGAAGTTCTTATAAAGAATAATTTTAAATCAAAGAACCATCAAATAATAGATTATTATTCAAGTTAATTAATTGGTTTTTCGTAAGTAATTTTTTTAATATAAAACTAGAATTTTCACAACTCTCTATATACAGCTTACTTACATTCATATCTTTTATTTATCAATTTCTCATATGATTTTTTTAATTGTGGGGCTATTGCGTTTCTTTTTGGTTTATAGGAGCGTTGAAAATTGTTTAACATTTCGCACATTAAATCTCGACCTAATGCAAATTTATATGTTTTACCCTGTGTACCATCTTTTTTTTGATATTGGCTTTCAATAATTTTATTATTGAGATTAAACATTACTTGTATTTGGTTAATAATCTTTATACTACCACTAGTAATATATGTTCTACCTCTTGTACCATCACCATCATAGTACCCTAAAAGGAATCCTAAATATAATGATCTAGCGCCAACTTTTTGTGTACTCCTTAGAAGAGGTAATTCAATACTTAATGACTTTTTCTTGCCTACGATAAATCCCAATTGAATTAAATAAAATGCAAATTTGTTATTCATAAATTTTGCTTGGTAGGACCATGTTTTGAATTCCTTATTTCGGTATTTCTTTAAATATAATTGATTAAATCCAATTGCATTACAATAATTCTCGATAATTTCTTTATGATGTTCAGATTGCTTCAATCCGATTATGAAATTTGGATTTCCATTCTTACTTCTTACCTTTTTAGATATCCATCCATCTGCCCATAATAGACCTAACCAATATGCCTTTTCAATAGAATTTATATTCGCAAAATAATCTTCATTAAGATAAGGATGAAATTTTTTACTTTTTATTCGATTAGAATAGGGAGGATTGTATTCTCGAATATATTTATTAAAAAGTTTATCGCAAAATATGTTTATAATATAATTTGGAACATTTAATGACTTTAGTTTTATTCTAATACTTGACTCCATTTTATTGATAAAATTTAACGAAAGTACATAATTAGAATCATGTTTAGCCCTCTTAATAGCTTCCTTCATATGATATTTATTTTGTCCTAACAGAAGACTTAATTTTTCACGATTAATTTTTCTATGGTCTTCGCTATTCCATTGGAATTTCTGGTTACCTAAATAATTAGAGGGGAGTATTAAGGATAGTCCGATTTTTAAGGATGATAAAAATTTCAAAGTAGTAAAGATATCTAAATCTTCATTCAACCATTTGTTAAGATTGTTTATCCTTAAATTTAAACAGTTTAGATTTTTGTTTTGCATATACTGAGTCTTCTGTAATATTACATTATTGAGGACTTCCATTAAAATTTAAGAGAGACTTCTGAATTTATAAAAAACTTGAGTATTCTTATTACGAATGATATTTTTATTAAATTAGAAATTAAATAAAGTTTAAACAGATATTAATTAATTTTTCCATGTTAGTGATTATTAATGCAAGTAGAGCAAATTTCTCCACCTGATTATAACGAACGCATTTTAAGAATGAAAAAAGAAGTCATTTCCCAACCACATGAACTCTGTATAGAAAGAGCAAAACTTTTCACTGAGTCGTATAAAGCTACAAAGAATGAGCCTCAAAACATTAGGTTTGCAAAAGCTATGTATCATTTATTGATGAATATGACAATAAAAATACGGGAAGATGAATTCATCGTTGGGAATCGATGTACTAAATTTGTTGGAACGCCCTTATATCCTGAAGTACGCGTTGATACAATTGAG